>CAJYBN010000005.1 GCA_913064925.1 uncultured Peptococcaceae bacterium | reverse complement strand
GCACGAGCCGTTCATTGAGGGGCTGGCCTTGTAAGAGGTCGGCCTACTCTATCACGATCACCGGGTCGCCTATTTTGCCCAAAACATGCGGGCGGCCAGTACCACCAGGACCAGCGCAAAAAATTTATTAAAAACCGTTTCCGGCACGTATTCCACCAGGCGGGACCCGATCTGGGCGCCGATTACGCCGCCGATGCCCAGCAGCGCGCCTAGGCGGTAATCGACATGGGCTAACTTATTGTGTGCAATAAGTGCCGATATGGAAATAATGAATATGGTTAAGAAGGACGTTCCAACCGCTTTTTCAGACGAGTAACCGGAAAGAACCAGAAGCGGAACGATCAGAAAACCGCCGCCCAAACCAGTAAAACTGGCTAACACGCCAACGAGCAATCCCAGTAACAACAAGGCTAGCGAAGAGATGATAACCAACCTCCCTTAGCAAATCAAGTAGTGTGGAGCTGCAGCTTTTTGCTACAGCGCTATCCTCCGAGTAGAAAGGCCAGCTAATTGGTGGCTTTAACCTCCATGGAGCCCGGCATGCGGATTTCCCGCACCGGGCTTTTCAGAAATTGGTTCACAGCATTGCATACATTTTCAAATCTGCCGTTACGGGAATAAAATAAGCAAGGGTAGCAATACCAACACCGGCACCGGCAAAGACAGCCGTTACCATCTGGTCCATGGCCGACCTTATTTCCCTTCGTTTTATAAAAAGCCATGCGACGCACAGCCCCAGCACTCCCCAGGGCACTACGTTTCTTCACGCCCGTGGCCGGCAGTACCTACCACTTCCATATCCTTTTCAAGCTCCAGTATGGTTTTCAAACCATCCCGCATCAGGGCCTGGTCATCGGCAATGAGGATCTTAATTTTTTCAAACTTAAACCGCTGGTTAGGTGACAGGGCTTCCTTCAATCCATCAGCCCGGCAAACATGCCGGGTAAACATAAAAATATGCCGCGGGTAGAACCGCGGCTTGGGGGCAAATTGGTAGAGCTTATGCACCGATGCTCTTGATTTCGTTGTCGTATATGTAATATAAGGCGCCGCAATTATAACAATTATAAGTGCCTATATGCCTTAATACGCGGTCCGAGTGGTCGCATGAACGGCAGGTAAATGTATTTACTTCGTAAAGCGACCCGCATACCAGCAAGAAGAACCCGGCCAAACCGGCTGCCGCACCGCTGATGGCACCGGCCAGGCCCCATGATGCGCCCGCTACCACTGCCGTCAGCCAGGCTGAAAAACCGGCAATTAACAGTATTGTTATGTAAGCCAAAATTCTTACAAAAATCAAAGTCACTTCCTGGTAGTTGTTTTTGATACGCGGACTGGCCATAATCCTCCCCCTCTCAAAACTATATAACTTTACATGACTTATAAATTTCGTCAAGAAATAAATTAATCCTTTTTTATAAAGAAATAAATTATATGTTTGTTTAATATTACGCGTGGCCGGCAATTGCGTGCGCAGGCACGCAAAAAAAAATGCCGCGGTTAAAATAAACCACGGCCTACCGGGTTACGCGCGGCAGTTTTTCGCTTACCCCTTGCGCTCAAGCAATTTTTTCAGTTCAAGTAATTGTTTTTCAAGTTTTTCCAGCTTTTGTACGGCCTGGCTTGGCGCGCATGTGCCGTATTGGGCACAGTTGCTGCAGGGATCGGCGTAAGCCATGGGGCATCCGATCATTGGCCTCCCTCCTTTCAATGGTAAATTACAAAAGCCCGGCACTGGTTTGACTTGAGGATCAAACCAGTGCCGGGCACCGTTGCCGCAGCATCGCCGTCGATGCAAACTTAATAAACTTTATATTAATTATACCAAAAACTACATTTGATTACAACCTTTTACTGATTAATGAATATAATACCTTGGCACTCGGGCGCTTACCATGCACAGCACTTCGTATGCTATGGTGCCAATCTTTTCTGCAATCTCCCAGGCGCTTACCTCCTCTTTATCTTGGCGCCCCATCAGCACCACTTCTTCTCCCGGCTCAACACCTGGTACGCCGCCCACGTCCACCATAAACTGATCCATGCAAACTCGGCCGATTACGGGCACCCTTTGGCCGCGAAGCAGAACTTGGCCGCGTGAGGAAAGCAGTCGGTTGTAACCATCGGCGTAGCCGGCCGGTATGGTGGCCACTTCGGTATCCGCCGGCACTACGTAAGTTATACCGTAACTTATGCCTGTGCCGGCAGGTACGCGTTTAACGTGCGCCACCCTGGCTTTTACGCACATGGCAGGTTTTAGGCTGACCCGTTCCGCCATCACTTCATGGGATGGCGGAATACCGTATATGGCAATGCCGGCCCGCACCAGGTCGAGGTGTGTTTCCGGCAAGTCAATCAATGCAGCGCTGTTGGCTGCGTGCCTGTACTGAAAAGTTAAACCGTTTTTGGCTAAGGCGGTGAGCAGGTCATTAAAACTGTACCACTGCTGCATGGCGTGCGTCTTATCTCGGCTATCCGCCGTGGCAAAATGGGTGTATATGCCTTCCACTTCGAGATGGGATAAGGAAACTATGGAAGTTATTTCGTTTACGGCTTTCTCGTAGTTAGGGCCGGTTCCGTAAGTACAAACGCCGAGTCGCCCCATTCCCGTATCCACCTTAATGTGGACTTTGGCCTTTTTGCCGAGTTGGGCCGCTAGAGAGGACAGCTGTTCGGCCATGAGCAGGCTGTATACCGTTTGGGTTAAATCGTAGTCAAGTAAAGTGCGGTAATCGTCAAGTACTGTGTAACCCAATATCAATATGGGAGCGTCGATTCCCGCTAGGCGTAACGCCACGCCTTCCTTAACGCGGGCTACGGCCAGACGGGTAGCCCCGTTTTCCAGGGCTACCCTCGCCACCTGATAGGCGCCGTGGCCGTACGCGTTGGCTTTAACTACTGCCATAAATTCGGCTGACGGGTTGGTGATTCTTTTGAGCTCTCTGATGTTGTGGGCGATGGCTTTTAAATCTACCTCGCACCAAACCGGGGCGCTGAATGTCATGGCCTCCCTCCGTTGCGGCGTGAATGCAATCTACGTGAATGCAATCTATTTTATAGAACTTGTTCCAGCGGAGTGTAGGGAATACCATGCGCATCAGCCACGGGACGGCAGGTCAGCTTGCCTTGCAGCGTATTAATTCCCTTGGCTAAGGCGGGGTTATCCTGGGCTGCTTGCCGGTATCCCTTGTCGGCCAACTGCACCACGTAGGGCAGCGTAGCGTTGGTCAGGGCAAATGTTGAAGTACGCGCCACCGCGCCGGGGATGTTGGCTACGGCATAGTGTACCACGCCGTGTTTAATGTATACTGGGTCACTGTGGGTGGTTACCCGGTCGATGGTTTCCACGGAGCCGCCCTGGTCAATGGCCACGTCCACAATAACGGAACCCGGTTTCATTTGTTTAACCATGCTTTCCGTCACCAAATGCGGGGCTTTGGCTCCCGGCACCAGCACGGCACAGATAAGCAGATCAGCAAAGCGTACTGCATATTCAATGTTAAAGCTGTTGGACATTAAAGTTTTTATCCGTGCGCCGAATATATCATCGAGATACCGCAGGCGTTCTGCGTTCATGTCGATAATAGTAACCTGTGCACCCATGCCAACGGCTATTTTTGCGGCATTGATTCCTACAACGCCGCCGCCGATAATAACCACGTCGGCCGCCGGTACGCCCGGTACGCCTCCCAAGAGAATTCCTTTACCACCTTGCGGTTTTTCAAGAAACCGGGCTCCTATTTGTACAGCCATGCGACCCGCTACTTCGCTCATGGGAGTAAGCAGCGGTAGAGAACCGTTTTCCAGTTGAATGGTTTCATAGGCAATGCCGACCACCTGGCGCTGTAAAAGCATTTCTGTTAATTCGGGCTCGCGTGCCAGGTGCAGGTAAGTAAATAGGACATGGTCTTTTTTAAAAAAATTGTATTCTTCGGGCAAGGGTTCCTTAACTTTAACAATCATTTCCGCATCGTTAAAAACGTCTTCACGGGCTACCATGAGGGCGCCGGCATTTTCATAAGCCTGGTCAGTAATGCCGCTTCCCAGGCCGGCGCCTTTTTCAATCAAAACGCGGTGGCCGCGTTTTACTAGCGACTGCACGCCGGCGGGGGTAATGGCTACCCGGTCTTCGTTTGGCTTAATCTCCTTAGGTACACCAATAATCATAAATATTCGCCTCCTTGTTACTTATTTGATTGGAATTAACTAAAAATATGCAAAAATGTTTATTCAAGGCGTTTATATATTTTGGGTAGCTTTTCTAGCAAGTCGCCCGCCAACATGCCGGTCATGCCTTTCTCCGATGCAGCGGCGTCACCCGCCAAGCCGTGCAGGAAAACACCAGCTGCGGTGGCATGCAGTGAAGGTAAGCCTTGCGCAGCCAAACCTGCAATTACCCCGGTGAGCACATCCCCGGTGCCTCCGCTGGCCATACCCGGGTTACCTGTTCCATTGACATAAAGGGTGCCGTCCGGTCCGGCCACTATGGTTCCCGCTCCTTTTAATACCACAACCGCGTGCCATTCAGTTGCCTTTTTCGTTACCGTTTCCAGGCGGTTATCCTGAACCTGATTTATGGAAAGCCCGGTAAGACGTGACATTTCACCCGGGTGCGGCGTAAGTATCAGGTCCGATTTTACAACGCGAAACAATTCAGTTCTTCCGGACATGGCGTTTAATGCATCAGCATCCAGGACACAGGGTATTTCTACGCGCAGCAATGTCTCTTTGACCAGAGCGGCGACATCGGCATTGTTGCCCAAGCCGGGGCCTATGGCCAAGACATCGGCATTTCGGGAACGGTCAAGCACTTCGTCCAGCGCCGTACGGCTTAAGGTACCTCTATCCGTTTCCGGTAGCGGGAAAGTCATGACCTCGGTTAACTTAGCTTCGGCTATGTCGTGTATACTCGCAGGTACTCCCAAAGTGACCAGCCCAGCCCCCGATCTAATGGCTGCCAAAGCCGCCAACACAGCTGCCCCAGACATACCGCGGGAGCCCGCGATTATCAACACGCGCCCGAAATTACCCTTATGGGCTAAACTGGGACGATTAGGCCACCATTCTTTTACCAGTTGTTCCGTGAGGTAAAATCTCCGGCTGTCTATGTTTGCAACAGCAGCACTAGGGATTGAAATGTCAGCTACTTCCAACTTGCCCACGTACTCGCTACCGGGTGCCAATACCAATCCCAGTTTGGGCAAGGCAAAAGTAACAGTGTAATCAGCCCGTACACATGGCCCGTGAACTTTGCCGCTATCCGCTTCCAAGCCGGACGGCACATCCACTGCCACAACCGGTTTGCCGCTGGCATTAATAGCTTCGATAACTGGTACCATGTGTTCCCTCACGGAACCCCGGAAACCTGTACCGTAAAGGGCATCTACCACCAAATCAGCATTTACCAGGGCCAATCTGACCAGGTTGATGTTCTTATGCAGCGGGAACACCTTTTGGCCCATTTTTTCCCATATATTTAAGTTGATCAGAGCATCCCCGCTAATTTTATCGCGTTCTGCGTCCAGAAAAACCTGTACCTTGGTGCCCCTGTTATGTAGATGGCGAGCTACAACGAAACCGTCACCGCCGTTGTTACCTTTACCGGCAAAAACCACCACTGTTTTACCAGTGGGATTACCCAGAAGCCGGGTAATTACTTCCACCACCCGCAGGCCAGCGTTTTCCATCAAAACTACGCCCGGTATGCCGAAGTCCTGAATGGCTATGCGGTCTACGGCGTTCATTTCCGTAGCTGTAACCAAACGCAAATTAAAACACCTCCCCAGTTACGGCAAAGGCGCATGCTATGGCATATTCACGGTTGTGTGATATAGACAACAGTACGCTGCTAACTCTTTGAGTACGTGCTTTTTCACTTGCCGCGCCGGTGAGTACAACTTTAACCGGTAGGTTACCGCCGCCCTTTATTTCCACGTCCCGCCACGCGGTTACGCCGGTGCCCAGGGCTTTAAAAACAGCTTCCTTGGCAGCAAACCGTGCGGCCAAACACGGCCAGGGGTTGCGCCGCTGCAAGCAAAAAGCTATCTCCCCGGGGGTGTATATGCGCTTTAGCAAGCGGTCCCCGCGGTTTTGTACCGCTTTTTGCACCCGGGCGATTTCAATTATATCCGTACCTAATCCCGTTACCCCATGAAAATCCCTATTTGACAGTTTTTGAATTTATTTTTCGTTATTAATATTTCCACATGGTCAGAAAAAAACCTGCCTTACAGGCAGATTTATGGCAAATTACGCAAAGTTTATTCTTCAAAAACCCAAAATTTTTCTTAACTTTTTGGCCTGAGCGCGACTTACCGGAACTTCGCTTTTTTCTTTATCCTCTACTACCAGGTTGTATGTTCCGTTAAAAAAAGGTATTATCTCTTTCACCTTATGCAGGTTAACAAGGTAGCAACGATGGGTGCGGAAGAAAACCTGCGGGTTGAGTCTAGCTTCTAATTCTTTTAGAGTAAAACGGGTTAAAAGCTTGTCGGCAAATGTTTTTATATAAATGTAGTCCTGTTCGGTAAAGGCGTAAAAGATATCCGATTCGGCCACCAAGACGGTTTTTCCCTGTTTTTCGGCCGGGATGCGATCAATTTTAATTTGCGACGGGGCAGGTTTGTCCTTACCTGCTACCTTGTCGCTTTTATCTCCGTCCCCAGCGGGAGCATCCTGGTAGGCTTTAATAACTTTGTCGATGGCTTTTTTCAACCGCCCGGGTTCAACCGGTTTAAGCAGGTAATCCACCGCGTTAACTTCAAAGGCCTGGACTGCATACTCATCGTAAGCGGTGACGAAAATAACATGGGGCTGCTTGGGCAATTCCTGAATGACCGCGCCAAGTTCCAGGCCTGTCATGCCGGGCATGGATATGTCTAAAAACAATACCTGGTAATCAAGGGCTTTAATAAGTGCCAGTGCTTCCTGGGCATTCGCCGCTTCACCGACGATTTCTACGTTGTTGAAATTGCTGAGTAAGTAACGCAATTCCTGCCGGGCGGGGTACTCGTCATCAACAATTAATGCTTTAAGCTTCACTTGCTCTTCCCTCCTTTTCCAGTGTATGACACACTAGCGGTATTCTAACATAAACAGATGTACCCTCGTTGGGCACGCTGACGATGCGCAAACCGTATTCTTCGCCAAACAAACCCTTTAATCTTTCATGAACGTTGCTGAGCCCAACGCCGTTCCCGGAACCGAAGCCAGGAGTCAGCACTTTGGGCAGTAACTCGGGATCAATGCCCACGCCGTCATCTCTAACTACGATTAACATTTCGTTTTCGTGTTTGCGGACCGTAACCTGTACTGTTCCTTGGTCGGGTTTTGGTAATATGCCGTGCTTAATGGCATTTTCTACCAGGGGCTGTATCGTCAACACCGGCACCTTGTATTCCAACAGTTCATCATCTATTTCCCGTATAACCCGTAATTTTTCTCTGAAACGGGCCCGTTCCAGGATTAAATACGTATTAAGATATTCAATTTCTTCTTTCAGCGTGTTGAAATGGCCGTGACGTTTTAACGCATGGCGGAAAAAGGAAGCCAACCTGATGAGGAGCCTTCTGGCGGTTTCCGGGTTGGTGCGGCTGAACATGATAATGGTATTCAGTGTGTTAAACAAAAAATGCGGGTTGATTTGCGCATGCAAGGCCTCCAGTTCGGCCTTGGTTACCAACTGCGCCTGGCGACTTACCTCAGCCAACTCCATTTGCATGCTTAGCAGTTGGGCTACACCTGCGGCCAGCTTTACCGTAGACTGGGGGATTTTGCCTTGCTGGGTTTGATAAAGCTTCAGGGTACCCATTGTTTCACCTTTGCATTTCAGCGGCACGACAACCGCCGATTGCAGGGGACAGTTTGGTACCGGGCATTCAAGCCCATAGCCGTCCCGCACGATTTTCATTTCGCCGGTTTTAATTACTTCTTTGGTGGCGATGGTCATTATGGGCCCGCCGGCTTTGTGGTGATCTGAACCGGCGCCGATATATGCCAACACCCGTTCTCTATCCGTTATGGCCACGGCCTCTACTTCGGCTATGCGGTGAATGATTTCGGCGGTAACACTGGCTGTTTGTTCGTTAAGACCGCGCCGCAAAAAAGGCAGCGTCTGGTTGGCAATTTGCAGGGTGGGTTCCAAGGGCTCGTACTGGGTGTTTGTTTCGGTAGCGCGGCGCCGTGAAAACAGCAGTATTGAAACAAGCACGGATGCCAAGCCGGACAGAGCAACCAGCGCCGCTGAGAACCAGGGGCCGGGCTGCCACAGGTAAACAGCCCCCAGGGCCGTCACCGTAAAAGCTGCCCACCAGAGCAACGCCCGGTACACTAAGTTTTGGCCGCTTGTATGCACGATACCCCTCCCTGCAAATAAAAAGCCTATATTTTCTAAAAATTAATTTACCACATAACTATTCGATAGCATAGCGACTATTCCTGCAAAACACTGAAAAAAACAAAAGAGGCAAGCCTTTACAGGCTTGCCAGGTACATAGAGTAGTATTAACTATTAACAACGAAGCCTTGGGCGACGCCGTTCAGATGCCCTGCACTTTTAACCGTATTTGCTCCACGATGTCAGGGTTAGCCAAAGTGGTAACATCGCCTACGTCTTTTTTGTTGGAAATGGAAGCCAAAATGCGGCGCATAATTTTACCTGAACGGGTCTTGGGCATGTCGGGAACGATGTAAACATTTTGCGGCCGGGCGATCTTGCCGACAATGGACGATACCGCCTGCGAAACTTTGGCTGCCAGCTCCTCATTTGGCTCAAAGCCGGGTTTTAGGGAAACATAAAGGTCGGGAACTGTTCCCTTGATTTCGTCGGCCCTAGCGATAACCGCTGCTTCGGCCACTTCCTCCACTGTAAGGGCAGCGGACTCAATTTCTTTGGTTCCCAGTCGATGGCCCGCCACGTTGATGACGTCGTCAACCCTGCCCAGGATTCTTACGTATCCGTCCTTGGCTATTACTGCCGCGTCTCCGGCCATGTACGGCCAGTCGCGCCAGTCTTTACTATTGGGGTTCTTGCAATACTTACCGAAGTAGGTGCTGACATAGCGCTCACGGTCTTTCCATATGGTCTGCATCAAACCGGGCCACGGGTTTCTGATACAAATGTTGCCCGCTTTGCCTTCGCCGGGCTTAATTTCGTTTCCCTCGTCATCGTAAATGACCGGGTGAATGCCGGGCACGCCGGGTCCGGCGCTGCCGGGTTTCATGGGATTTAACGCCGGCACGGTGCTACAGAGGAAGCCGCCAGTCTCCGTCTGCCACCATGTGTCCACGATTACGGCCTTTCCTTTGCCTACCACGTTGTAATACCATCTCCATACTTCGGGCTCAATGGGCTCTCCCACAGTGGTCATGAGTTTAAACTTATAATTATACTTCTTCGGCTCATCCGGGCCGGCTTTTCTCAGTCCGCGGATAGCCGTGGGCGAGGTATGGAATATATTAACACCCAATTCTTCGGCTATGCGCCAGACCCGGCCGGCATCGGGATAAGTGGGGAGTCCTTCGTAGATAACCGTACTGGCAGCGAGAGCCAGGGGTCCGTAAACGATGAAGGAATGACCCGTTATCCAGCCGATATCCGCCATGCACCAGTACACATCCTCGGGATGAATATCCTGGATGTATTTGGACATCCAAGTAACGTAGGAAAGGTAACCGCCGATGCTGTGCTGCACTCCCTTGGGCCTGCCCGTCGAACCGCTGGTATACATGAGGAATAAAACTCCTTCGGCGGGCATGGAAACCGGCTCAACGATTATCCCTGCGTATTGTTTCATGAGATCGTCCATGAAGTAATCACGGCCCTCCACCATCGGTGCCGAGGAGGAATACTTGCCGGGGTAGCGCCTCCATACCAGAACCTTATCTACCTGTTGGCCCAGCTTGCCGGCAACTTCAACGGCAACGTCGCCGTTGGCCTTGTGATCGAGGAGTTTCCCGTTGCGGTAATAACCGTCCATGGTGATAAAGACGCGGCTTTCGGAATCCCAGATCCTTTCACCGCAGGCCTGACCGCTGAAGCCGGCAAAAACCTGGGAGTGGATTATCCCTAAGCGGGCGCAGGCCAGCATGGTGATGGGCAGTTCGGGGGTCATCGGCAAGTGCAGCGTAACCCGGTCACCCGCCTTCAGGCCCAGAAAATTCCTGAGAACGGCGGCTACTTCGTTTACCCGGCGGTAAAGTTCCTGGTAGGTCAAGTGTATGATGGGCTCATTTTCGGGTTCTGGTACGAAATGAATGGCTGTTTTATTCTTGTGCTTGGCCAAATGCCGGTCCACGCAGTTGTAACAGGCATTTAGTTTTCCGCCTACGAACCATTTCCAGCAAGGAGCGTCGCTGGTATCGAGAGTCGTATGCCAGTACCGGTCCCAGTCCAGCAAATCAGCCATTTCCTTGAAACATTCCGGAAAGTTATTGAGGCTAAAGCGTTCAAAAACGCCAGGATCGGTTATATTGGCCTGGCCGATAAACTCAGGCGGCGGGTTAATATAATCCTCTTCCTGCCAGGTAACTTCATAATGCTGAACATTACCATTTTCCTTTTCCGACATTCGATCAGTCCCCCTAAATAATTTAAAAATGATAAAGGGAAACCTGAGGCAGCTTAAGGATGTGCCAGTCTTAAACAATGGATCGATTGGTTAACACTTCTTTTGGTAAGAAAAGGTTTCTGTTAGCAATGATAAGATAATGCTGTTAATCTATATATTAAACCCTATTTATTAAAAAATTAAGAATTGTTTGGTGAATGGTTTCATTTAGACATTAAACGGTATTTCTGGCCAGTTACCCTGCTCTTACCGCAAGGCTTATTCTAGCCACGTAGGTAAAAGTGCGCATCGCGTGGCTTGTGACCTCCCACCTACGCCGGGCGGGGTTTCTTGTTGCCTGTAAGTATGTTCGCCGCAATCCTGGTGCTAAATTCTAGTCTATAGTTATATAGTCAATCGCCAATTACCTTTTTAAACCTGGCCGGTTATAAATATAAAAATATAAAAACAGAAACAAAGGCAAAAAGTCCCGCTGTGAACAGCGCAACTTTTTGCCGTGTGGTTACTCCTTGGCCTTTTGTTTTTGGATTTCTTCTTCGCGTAGGATGCGCCTAAGTACTTTGCCGACGATTGTCTTAGGCAGCTCTGACCTGAATTCCACCAGCCGGGGCACCTTGTACCTGGCCAAGTGTGCCTTGCAGTATTCGATAATTTCTTCTTCCGTGGCATGTTGGCCTTCTTTTAGAACGATGAAAGCCTTCACGGTTTCGCCGCGGTACGGGTCGGGCACTCCGGCCACTACGGCTTCCATGACCTTGGGGTGTTCAAATAAAACCTCTTCGATTTCTCGTGGATAAATGTTATAACCGCCGGCAATAATCATGTCCTTTTTCCGGTCTACAATGTAAAAGTAACCGTCTTCGTCCATTTTGGCGATATCTCCGGTATATACCCAGCCGTTGCGTAAAGTTTTGGCCGTTTCCTCGGGCATATTCCAGTAACCCTTCATTACCTGCGGACCTTTAATGCAAAGCTCTCCCGTTTCGCCGGGCGGTAGTTCCCGCTCCCCTGTTTCCAGATCGACAATTTTGCTGTCCGTATCGGGCAAGGGGATACCTATGGAGCCGACTTTGCGCTGGCCGACCAGGGGGTTGCAGTGCGTCACGGGGGAAGTTTCCGAAAGGCCGTAGCCTTCCACCAGCAAGCCACCGGTCAGTTCTTCGAATTTTTCCGCCACTTCCAGGGGCAGCGGCGCCGACCCGCTGATGCAGCCCTTAATGGAATCAATCCCGTACTCCCGCACATTGGGATAGTTGTTTATTGCTATGTACATTGTGGGTACGCCTGGGAAGAACGTGGGCTGGTGCTGCTTTATTGCCTCCAAGCACTCCTTGATTTCAAAGCGCGGCAGAACGATCATGGTGGCTGCATTGACTATACTGAAATTCATGCAGGTAGTCATGCCGTAGGAATGGAAAAATGGCAATACGCTCAACACCTTTTCCTTGCCGTATTCTAGGTCTTTAAACCATTCGGTTACCTGCAAAGCATTGGCGGTGATGTTGCGGTGGGTAAGCATGGCGCCCTTGGATACGCCGGTTGTGCCGCCCGTATATTGAAAAACAGCCACGTCTTCGTCCATGTCCACGGGTACTTGTGCAAATTCCGGCGGGTATTTCATGAGCAGTTCTTCGGCTTTTATGGCATCACTGTCGGCGGTACCGGAAGGCTGGCCCAGCATAAATAGTATGACGTTTTTCAAGGGTGTAATATTGCGCACGTTTTTAATGCGCGGGTAAAAAGCATCATAGGCGATAATAGTTTCGGCGCCGGAGTCGTTTAAAATATGTTCCAGTTCCCTTTCTACGTACATTGGATTAACCTGAACTACAATGGCGCCCAGCTTGAGGGTAGCCATGTATCCAAGTACATACTGGGGGCAGTTGGGAGCCATTATAGCCACCCGGTCGCCTTTCTTTACCCCGAGATCAGCCAAGGCGGCGGCACACTTGTTAACCATGGCCGATAGCATTTGAAATGACATCTTAACATGGGCGAATGCTATGGCGTCTCTTTCTGGAAAATTTTTGGCCGCTTTTTCCAGAAACTGAGGCATAGTTATGTCCGGGTAGCCGATGCGCGGGCGGATGCCTTCCGGGTAAAATTTGTACCACACCTTATTGAGGTCAACCAAATTTAACCACCTCCAGACTAAATGAATATTCATTCAACTATAACTTTCAACAAAATTTGAGTTATTCCTTCCACTTTGCAAAATATTTTACGAATCTTTTAAAATAAGTAAATTTGCATATATTTTATTAGCCTATTATAAAACAAAACAGCCGGCATTTTACTGTGCCGGCTTGCCATTATTTAGCTTGCTTTTTCTACTTTAACTGCACAAACTTTAAGCTCCGGGATTTTGGCCAGCGGGTCTACGGCCGCGTTAGTTAGCTTGTTGATGGCTACGTCCGGGAAGTGGAAAGATGTAAAAACCACTCCCCGGGGCACCACGTCGGTTAGGCGGGCTTTGACCCGCACTTCCCCGCGCCTTGATTTGACTAACACCATGTCATCTTCAGCAATGCCAAGAGCGCTGGCGTCCACCGGGTTGATTTCGAGATACTCGGTGCCGTAGTAAACTTCCAGTGCTCCCGTGCGCTGGGTCATGGTACCGGTATGGTAATGGAAGTGCCGGCGACCGGTGGTCAGCACCAGCGGGTATTCCTCGTCCGGTTGTTCGGCCGGGGGAATGTATTCCACCGGGTTAAATTTGCCCAGACCCCTGACGAATTTATCTTTATGCAGGTAGGGCGTGCCCGTGTGTTCCGCACTGGGGCATGGCCACTGGATGCCGCCTTCCTCCAGCCGGCTGTAAGATATGCCGGCATAGGAAGGAGTTAAAGATGCAATCTCGTCGAATATATTTGACACCGATGCGTATTTCATGGCATATCCCATGGCGCTGGATACGGCACAAATAATTTCCCAGTCCGCTTTGGCTTCGCCCACCGGGTTGATGGCCTTACGCACTCTTTGCACCCGGCGCTCGGTGTTGGTGAAGGTGCCGTCTTTTTCGGCAAAACTGGCTGCGGGCAGCACCACGTCTGCCAGTTGAGCGGTTTCAGTGAGGAAGATATCCTGGACAACCAGGAAATCCAGGTTGCTCAGCGCGTGGATGACGTGATCGGCGTCGGGATCGGACAGCACAGGGTTTTCGCCCATAATGTACATGCCCTTTATCCTGCCCTCCGCCGCGCCTTCCATTATTTCCCCCACGGTCAACCCGGGTTTGGCCGGCAGTTCGTCCACTTGCCAGGCCTTGGCAAACTTGGCCCGCACTTCATCCGCGGTAACGGGCTGGTAACCGGTCAAAACGGCGGGCAAAGCACCCATGTCGCAGGCGCCCTGGACGTTGTTTTGCCCGCGCAGGGGATTGACGCCGCTGTTGGGCTTGCCGATATGGCCGCACAGCATAGCCAGGTTGGCCACGGCGAATACGTTATGGGTTCCGCATATATGCTGTGTGAGACCCATAGTGTAAAGGATCGTTGCATTATTTGCCTTGGCGTAGCCACGGGCGACCTCTCTAATGGTTTCCGCCGGCACGCCGGTGATTTCCGAGGCGAATTCCGGCGTATAACGTTTGACTGTTTCCTTAAAGGCCTCAAAATTTTCGGTTCTACCGTTTACAAAGTCTTTGTTCCAGAGTTTTTCTTCAATGATTACGTGGGCCATGGCGTTTAACAGGGCGATGTCCGAACCGGATTTGATTTGCAGGTGGAGGTCGGCCAGTTCCGCCACTTCGGTGCGGCGCGGGTCGACAACAACCAGGGTGGACCCGTTACGCCGGGCCTTTTTCACCTGCAGCCCGATAATGGGGTGCGATTCCGTGGTATTAGTGCCTATAGCCAGGATAAAGTCTGCTCCGGCAATTTCCTTAATACTGTTGGTCATAGCCCCGCTTCCGAATGCAGTCGCCAGACCGGCGACGGTGGGAGCGTGTCAGAGACGGGCGCAATGGTCGATGTTGTTGGTGCCGAGCACCACGCGTGTAAACTTCTGCATCAAGTAATTTTCTTCGTTGGTGCAACGAGCGGAACTGAGCACTGCCAGCGCATCGGAACCATGGTGCTCCTTAATATCTTGCAGCTTTTCGGCCACCAGGTTGATGGCTTCTTCCCAACTGGCTTCCACAAAAGTGCCGTTCTTTTTCACCAGCGGCTTTTGCAGGCGATCAGGGTGATGTATAAAGCCAAAACCGAAACGACCCTTCACGCACAGGGCGCGGCCATTGACGTCGCCTTGACAGGAAGTAACACCCACCACTCGATCGTCTTTTACGTTCAGTTCCAGGCTGCAGCCCGTACCGCAGTAAGGGCAGGTGGTTTTGACTTTTTTAACCTCCCAGGTTCTGGCGGCGGAACGCAGCGCTTTTTCCTGCAGCGCGCCCACAGGGCAAACGGCCACGCAGTTACCGCAAAACACGCATTCCGAGTCAGAAAGCGGTACGTCCATGGCCGTTGCCACCTTGGCGTCGAAACCGCGGTAGGCAAAATCTATTATATTTTTGCCCTGGATTTCGGCGCAGGCACGCACGCACTTACCGCATAGTATACACTTGTTCATGTCCCTGATTATGAATGGATTATCGTCTTCCACCGGGTAGTTATGTTTTTCGCCCCCAAAGGGCTCGGATTTGACGCCGTACATGTAGGCGTAATCCTGCAGGCGGCAATCGCCGTTGCGGCCGCAGGTGAGGCAGTCCGCGGGATGATTGGCCAGCAAGAGTTCCAAAATGGTCTTTCTGGCTTCTACTACCGCCGGAGAATCGGTTTCCACCACCATACCGTCGGCAACCTCGGTAACGCAGGAAGCGGGCAGATTGCGCATGCCTTTGATTTCCACCACGCACATGCGGCAAGCGCCAAAGCTGGTCAATTCCGGGTCATGACAAAGCGTGGGTATGAAAATGCCCGCCCGGGTGGCCGCTTCTAGCACGGTAGACCCCTTGGGCGCAGTTACTTCTCTGCCATTTATTGTCAGCCTGACATCAGACAAGGGTTTCGTTCCCTCCTTTCGCTAACCGTTTTTACCCGTCAGCTTGGGTAATATTTCTTGCAGGCCCAGGGCCTCGGACCATGATACTTCAACAAAGGTATCTCCCTTTTTTAATTGCGGCGCCGGCGGGTCATCCAGGTACTTAAGTTCTAAGCCCAGCCGGCCTTTGAGACATAACGGACGCCCTGTACCGGGTGCTTTGGGTACCACGGCAATGTTTTTACCGCCCTTACTGACTACTTCGAAAAGACAGCCACTTTCACAGAAAGTACAGGTTACCTCTTCCTTATTAAATTCCCATACGCGTCCTTTGCCTGCCAGCGACTTCCAGATCAGAGCGCCCACCGGGCATACCGTCACACAGCGGCCGCAATACACGCAGTCGGACTCACCCAGGGGCGTGTCCATGGCGGTGACGATTTTAGTATTAAAGCCACGATAACCAAAATCAATAACGCTGCGCTCCGGTATGGCGTTACAGGTGCGTACGCAGCGCCCGCATAATATGCACTTGTTGGCATCCCGAATGATATACGGGTTGGAATCATCCAGGGGGTAATTTTTGCGTTCTCCTTGAAACCCGGCTTCCTTGACACCGTAGCGAAAGGCGTAATCCTGCAGCCTGCAATCGCCGTTCTTTTCGCAGGTCAGGCAATCTTGGGGGTGATTGGCCAGGAGCAGTTCTAGTATTGTCTTGCGCGCCTCCACTACAGCCGGTGACTCAGTGTAAACTTCCATGCCGTCAGCGGCTTCGGTGACGCAGGAAGCAGGCAGGTTACGCATGCCCGGGATTTCCACCACGCAGAGGCGGCAGGCGCCGAAATGCGGAAAGTCGGGATCGTGGCACAGGGTGGGTATAAATACGCCTGCTTCCCGGGCTGCGTCAAGTACGGTAGTACCCCTGGGAACGGTAACCTTTATCCCGTTGATGGTCAGGGTTACGTAGGACAAGTGTTTCTCCCTCCTTTTCCGTTAAGACCGGTTACGACACTATTCATCTTAAGCCTTGTATATAGCGCCGAACTTGCAGCCCTGGTAGCAGACTCCGCACTTAATGCATTTATCGGTGTCAATGACGTGCGGTTGCTTTTTCTCGCCGGTGATGGCGCCCACCGGGCAGTTTTTGGCGCACTTGGTACAACCGTTACACTTTTCGGGGTCGATTTGGTAGACCAGCAGGTTGGGACATACCCCGGCGGGGCAACGCTTGTCTTGAATGTGCGCAATGTACTCATCTTTAAAATAGCGGAGCGTGGACAAAATGGGGTTGGGGCAGGTTTGGCCGAGTCCGCACAAAGCCGTATTCTTAACCACCCGGCCCAGGCGCTCCAGTGTTTCCAGGTCCTCCATCCGTCCCTCACCGTTGCATATACGGGTGAGAATTTCCAGCATGCGCTTGGTACCTTCCCGGCAGGGAGTGCACTTGCCGCAGGATTCGGCTTGGGTAAACGTAAGGAAAAAGCGGGCCACGTCCACCATGCAGGTGGTTTCGTCCATGACTACCAGGCCGCCTGAGCCCATCATAGCTCCCGCTGCGGTCAGCGAGTCATAGTCCACGGGCAGGTCCAGGTTTTCCTCCGGGATGCACCCGCCGGACGGCCCGCCGATTTGTACGGCCTTGAATTTTTTACCGTCTCGGATACCGCCGCCAATGGTGAAAATGATATCGCGCATGGTCATGCCCATGGGCACTTCCACCAGGCCGGTGTTGTTAACCTTACCGGTAAGGGCGAAAATCTTGGTCCCTTTGCTCTTTTCGGTACCCAGCGAGGCGTACCAGTCGCCGCCTTTGCGGATTATGTGAGGCACGTTGGCGTATGTTTCCACGTTGTTGAGGTTGGTGGGCTTACCCCAAAGGCCTTTTTGGGCCGGGAAAGGCGGCCTTACTCTGGGCATGCCGCGGTTGCCTTCAATGGATGTAAGAAGGGCTGTTTCCTCACCGCATACAAAGGCTCCCGCCCCCGCTTTTATTTTGATGCGAAAGTTGAATCCAGAATTAAAAATGTTCTCTCCCAATATGCCGTATTTCTCGGCTTGGGCAATGGCTATTTTGAGACGCTCAATGGCCAGCGGGTATTCCGCCCGCACGTAAATGTAGCCTTCGTCCGCTCCCACGGCGTAGCCGCAAATCATCATGCCTTCTAAAACGGCGTGCGGGTCGCCTTCCAGCACGCTGCGGTCCATAAAGGCACCGGGGTCGCCTTCGTCGGCGTTGCAAACTACGTATTTCTTGTCACCAGGTGCTTTCCGCACGAAACCCCACTTAACACCGGTAGGGAACCCTGCTCCGCCGCGCCCGCGCAGGCCGGACTTCTTGACTTCTTCGATTATTTCTTTAGGCGACATTTCAAAAAGAGCCTTAACTAGACCTGCGTACCCGTCGTTGGCAATATAGTCAGCAACTTCTTCCGGGTTAATGTGCCCGCAATTGTGCAGAACCAATCGCTGCTGTTTGGCATAAAAAGGTACGGTTTCGTACGTTTGGGCAAGCTCGCCGGTGGCAGGATCTTTATAAAGCAGTCTTTCGACTACCTGGCCGTTTAACAGGTCCTGCTCGACTATTTCCGGCACGTCCTCTTCCTGGACCCGAATGTAAAAGGTTTTCCTGGGTTCAACAATAACCAGCGGGCCTTGCTCGCAGAACCCGTGGCATCCGGTGATTTTTACGCTCACTTTACCGGTTAAACCATGTTTTTGCAGTTCTTCATGAAGAACATCAACTAGTCTTTTGGAACCGGACGACGTGCAGCCGGTACCGGCGCAAATCAATATGTTTTTCCTATCGGAGTCGGCCGGCAGGTTGATGGTATCCAGGATATCCTGTCTTTTTTTACGGCATGAGGCATCGTCGTGGCATATGGGACCTTCTTTACGGCACTTAATATAATCCCGGCAGGGTGTTTGCGGTGTGTGCGTACACTTGTTGCAGCACTTGTCCAGCAAGTTATTCAATTGCCAGGCCTCCTTTCTACTCGTATTTCTTAATTATAGAAACGGCCTTATCCGGGGTCAAGCGGCCGTGCGTATCGTCATTAACCATCATCACGGGCGCCAGCCCGCAAGCACCGAGACAAGCCACTGTTTCCAGGGTGTAGCGCTGGTCTTCCGTGGTTTCGTTCCTGCCCACGCCCAAATCGTTGGAAACCGCTTCAAACACTTTGGCGGCTCCCCGCACGTGGCAGGCAGTGCCCTGGCACAAGCGGACGATATAGCGACCCCGTGGTTTCAGGTGAAATTGGGCATAAAAAGTAGCTACCCCGAAAGTTTTGCTGAACGGTACACCGATTTCCTCGGAAATCTTTTTCATAACATCTGCCGGCAGGTAGCCAAATATTTCTTGTGCTTCTTGTAAAAGTGGTATGAGAGCTCCCGGTACGTCGCGGTATTTGGCAAATACCTTTTCTAGCTCCTGGTACTTGGCTTCCAGGTTTTGTGTACAATTACACGTCGTCAAGTTATTTCCCTCCTCTCGTTGATCAAAACATTACATAAACCCCGGAGGCTGCGGGCCGCCAGGGTAAATTTATATCTTGCACAAATGGCGGAAATCCAGCACTCGGTCTTCGGTCACAAGAATGTGAATAGGCATATCGTGCTCGTCGGGATACACGTTGGGGCGTATTTGCAGTTCATAAGCTAAAGAGATGAGCACTGCGTCCTTCCTGGTTTGAGGTAAGAAACGGTCGTAGTAACCGCCTCCGTAGCCCAGGCGGTTACCGACTGTATCAAAGGCCACACCGGGTACAATGACAAGGTCGATTTCATCGGGGGCAACCGGCTGAACTAGTTCGGGCTTGGGTTCGGGAATGCCCCAGGTACCGGGGGCCAAATCTTCCGGGTAATTCTTCAGTAAAGAAAGAATCAGCTGTTTGTTGCGCACGTCGGTGACGGGTACAACGACCCGTTTGCCATGCTGCATGGCATCCACTATTATTTCCGACGTTTGTACTTCGTTGCGAAAGTCGATGTACGCCATAATGGTTTTGGCGCTGCGGTATTCCTTAAGTTTCAATACGCGGCTGGCTATAGCGGCACTTTTTTCCTTTACCTCTTGCGGCGTAAGTGCGTTGCGCCAAGCAATGACATTTTTTCTTAATTCGTTTTTGGACACCGGAATTCCTCCAAAAAACGCTTTATTAAAATTTTTTCACTAGCCGAACAGGTTAGCTGCATACAATATTTCGCTGGTAAAAAATAAAATCCTTCCCGGCAGGGAAGGATTTAGAACAATAATTCATAACTACAGCGCATATACACGATCGCCCTGCAATATGCTGACGTTGTTTTTTTGCAGTACTTCGATGGCTTCATCCAACTGTTCAACACGGAAGACCACGAGCGCCGCGTTGGTTGCCTTTTGTAAGAACGCGTAAAGATACTCAATGTTGATATTGACTTCTCGTAATATTTCCAGCACTTTGGACAGGCCGCCGGGTTCATCTTTGACTTCCACCGCGATTACCTCGGTGGTGCTGACTGTAAACCCGGCTTCTTTGAGCACCCGGTAAGCAGCGTCCGGATTATTGACAATTAGCCTCAGGATGCCGAAGTCGGTAGTATCGGCAATGGAAAGGGCTCTAATGTTGATGCCGTTTTGGCCGAGAACCTTGGTTACCTGTGCCAGGCGACCCGACTTATTCTCCAAAAAAACTGATATTTGTTTGACTTTCATTTTACCTGCCTCCTTTTCAGGCGATGTACAATAAATACCGGGATATAGGCTTCAAATTTCTCGCTTATCCACGACCCTTTTGGCCTTGCCTTCGCTGCGCGGAATGGTGCGCGGCTCAACAAGCTTGATACGGGCGGAAATACCTAGCACGCTAAGGATGCGGGCCCGCAGTTTTTCTTCCAGCTCCTCCAGCGCCCGCACCTTGTCGGAGAAAAACTTGTCGCTTAGTTCCACCCAGATTTCCAGGTCGTCCAGAGCGCCCTTGCGGTCAACTACCAGCAAGTAGTGCGGCTCGGTGTCGCCGAATTCCAGCAGGACGCTCTCGATCTGGGAGGGGAACACGTTGACGCCGCGGATTATCAGCATATCGTCGGTGCGTCCGGTTACCCGCTGCATGCGCACAAAGGTTCGGCCGCAATCACACGGGCTGCAATTCAACACGGTGATGTCCCTGGTACGATAGCGGATAATGGGGAGTGCCTCCTTGGTTAGTGAGGTAATCACAAGCTCACCTTGTTTCCCGTACGGTAGCGGCTCTTCCGTATCGGGGTCGATAATTTCCGCGATAAAGTGGTCCTCGAAAATGTGCATGCCTTTTTTCTCCAGGCATTCCATGGCCACACCGGGGCCAATTACCTCGCTTAACCCGTAGATGTCCAGGGCGGTCAGGTTAAGCTTGGCCTCCAGTTGTTCCCGCATGCGCTCGCTCCATGGCTCGGCTCCAAAAATACCCACGCGTAGCTTTAACTTGCGGGGGTCGATACCCGCGCTTACCATTTCTTCACTTAAATACAAGGCATAAGAAGGTGTACAGGTAAGGATGGTAGTGCCGAAATCCTGCATCAACATCAACTGGCGCGGAGTATTACCCCCCGATACCGGTACTACCGTTGCCCCCATGCGTTCGGCTCCGTAATGTATACCCAGTCCCCCGGTGAACAACCCGTAACCGTAAGCGTTTTGCACTACGTCCTTTTTGGTGCCCCCGGCCATGGCCAGGGCTCGGGCCATCAAGTCCGACCAGGTGGTAATGTCGTTTTTGGTGTAACCGACAACTGTAGGCTTGCCCGTAGTGCCAGACGACGCGTGTAGCCTGACCACTTGGTCCAATGGCACGGCAAACAGGCCGAAGGGGTAATTATCCCGCAGGTCTTGTTTGGTGGTAAAGGGCAGTTTATTTAAGTCACTCAACGATTTAATATCCCCGGGTTCAATCCCCGCTGCACGAAGTTTCTGGCGGTAAAAGGGAACATTTTCATAAACGCGTCGCACTGTTTGCTGCAATCGTGCCAATTGAAGTTCTTTCAATTTTTCTCGAGGCATGGTTTCGTATTCTTTTTGCCAGTACACCTTTTTTCCCCTTTCGCTAGCTGTTTAAAAAAAGAATAGCATAACTGGAGATTAAAAAAAAGCTTTTTCCTGGGGGTTAGAGGGCCACGACGGTAGTGTCCACATGGCGCTCCAGCACGGTATACGGTTGGCCTGTCAGGTCCCGCCCGCGGTAATCGAACGCTGCTTTGGGCAATAACACCAGGTCGGGGTGGCGTTCACGGGACAGGTACTGCTGCAGCGCGGCTAGGAAATCGCTGTTGACTAAAAGCCCCGCCGTGCTGATGGAGCCGCCGAATAAACGGCTGGGTACGGGCAGGACCCTTAGGGAAAGGCCCCCGCCCTGCCGGGCCAAAGCTTTTGCCATCAAGCCGGCGGCCAGCTGCGAGGTAAGTATTAACGTCTCCTCGGCACCGAATTTCGCGGCCACGTTCAGGATGTCTTGCACAGTTGCAGGGTCTAGGTCATACTCCATGACCAGGCCGGAATAGGCCCCCGCCGGCTTGTTAAGACGCACAGTAGCGCAAGCACCTCCCGGGCGGCGCAACGTCAAAGAAGGGTTTGCGGCGTTTTCCACCCGGTGAAAGGCGTCGACACGGGAAAAAGGAATGTGCCCGTTAACTGAGACAATGACGTCGCCAGGCCGCACGCCGGCCTTGTGGGCCGGCGAAAATGGCAGCACGCCAGCCACTTCCGGGACTAAATCATTTAATAGCGGCGGTTCCATAGTAACCGGGGCCGAGGATATCGTATTTAATTCTTTTACAAACTGCCGCAGTTGCACGGTGAACTCTTTGGGATAACGCAGTGAAGGCGATGACAGGCGGGTGAAGCCGGGCACAAAAACGCGCACAGTACGTGCGCCGCATTGAGCCAGGTAAAGTATCGTAGCCCGTAGGTCGTCCCACCCCATAAGATGGGACATGGCTACCACGCTTCCGTGCCATTCCAACCCGCAGCGCCCCAACCAGGCGGCAGCTGCTACAGCACGCTTGGCCAGGGGGTCGCGCATTAACCGCCTACGGACTTTGGCATCAGCGCTGTTTAAGGAAAGGTAAACTGTAAGCGGTGCTAGCGAGCGCAGCAAGTCGATTCTCCGCCGGTCCAGCAGCGACCCGTTGGTAGTGATCTGCAGCTTTGTTTTCGGCAATTTTGTACGAATCAGCGTGAGGACACGTTCAATTTGCGGGTGGGTAAAAGGCTCTCCCTCGTTAATTCTGGTGGCCGACTCACCGATGATTATGCGTTGCCGCGGGTCGATAAATTCTAGGGTTTGCCGGACCTGATCCAAAGTGCGCGGCGCAATGTTAAACACTTCTACGCCGGGCGGGTTTTGCTTGTTACTACAGAATACACAGCTGACATTGCACTGGGAAGTTAACGGCAGAATATTAGCGTGCCCGGCAGCCCAGTTAATTACTGTTTCCACGAATTTCTCTGTTCGCAAGGGCAAATTGTCACCCACATATTGATGTCTTGACTGGCAAGTTATTAACAGAGTTATCAACATTATCCACAGCATTGTTTCTTGAACGACATATAATATGACTGTAATTAGCAAAATTAAGACGGTTGAATCAATAAAACCGCCTAAAACCCTTCAACTGGTAATGCCATACTGAAATAATTGTGGATTTTAATACTGTTCCACACCCAATTGCAGGCTGGGCACCGCGTTTAATGTCATGGGGGCAAAATCGCCGCGCAAGTATTTGTGATACGCGGCACACGCAATCATGGCCGCGTTATCGGTACATAGTACCGGCGGTGGAATAACCACTCTCAGGCCTTCCGCCCCCGCCCGGCGGGACAGCTCATTGCGCAGCAGTTTGTTAGCCGCCACACCGCCCGCCAGCATTACAGTGCCCGTTGCATAACGCCGTGCCGCGGATATTGTTTTGTCAACCAGTATATCCACAACGGCCCGGCGGAAACTGGCCGCCAGGTCGGCTTGGTTTACCTGCCCGCCTTGCCCGGTAACCCGGTGCAGGTAATTTATGACCGCCGTCTTAAGGCCGCTGAAACTGAAATCCAGGCTACCTTCTTCTAGGTAGGCGCGCGGCAAGGGAACTGCATTGTCGTTTCCGCCGGTTGCCAATTGGTCTATCAGAGGACCGCCGGGATAGCCCAAGCCCATGGCGCGGGCCACCTTGTCGAATGCTTCGCCAGCTGCGTCGTCGCGGGTTGCGCCGAGTAGTTCGTAATGGCCGGGACCGTGTACCAGTACCAGTTCTGTATGACCGCCGGATACCACCAGACAAGTTGCTGGCAAAACGGGATTGGCTTCCACCAAAAAATTGGCAAAAACATGTCCCTCGATATGATTTACTCCTATTAAGGGAATGTCCAGGCCGAAAGCAATGGCTTTGGCGGAAGCGACTCCAACCAGTAAAGCGCCCACCAGGCCAGGACCGTAGGTTACCGCCACCGCGTCAATGTCCTTGAAACTCAAGCCGGCTTGATCCAAAGCCTCGCGGATAACGGCGTTGATCAATTCCAAGTGCTTGCGGGAGGCTACTTCGGGTACCACTCCACCGAACTTGCGGTGTACTTCCACCTGCGAGGAGATAATGTTGGACTTAATTTCCGTCCCTTCCGCAACTACAGCGGCAGATGTTTCGTCACATGAAGTTTCGATGCCTAGGATGAGAACACTCATGGCTTTGGTTACTCCGTTAACGATGCGGTATAATATCACATACACTTATATTATGCCTATAATTATAAGTGAGGATGATCAATCATTGCAAATCAGCTTTTTAACCTATAACATCAGGGGGGGCCGTGGAACTGAAGGTCGGGTTTCGCTGGCCGGGACGGCAGCCGCCATGGGTGCCTCGGGAGCTTGTGTAGCGGGCCTACAAGAGGTAGAAGCGCTACACTCCCGCAGCCGATTTATGTTCCAGGCAAAAAAACTGGGCAAGATGCTGGGCATGCATTACGAGTACGGTCCCAATGTGCGGCGGTGCTTTATGGCCATGTTGGGCAACGCTGTGCTATCCCGCTTACCATTATTAAAGACGAGCAATTACCGGCTTCCTTCCGCGGGTGAAAAACGGGGGCTGCTGCGAGCGGAAATCAGTGCGGGCAGCCGCCGTATAGTTTTTTACACTACACACCTGGGCTTGCATCGGGCGGAGCGGCTGCAACAAGCGAAGGCTATTACGCGCATGATAGCCAGCGAAACCCAACCCGTTGTTCTGACCGGGGATTTTAATGCTCCGCCCGACTCTCCCGAGATAAAAGTTGTCCGCGCCACGCTTGCTTCGGCGGACCCAACGGGGAAAATGCCCACTTACACGTCTACCTCTCCAGAACACGTGATAGATTACATTTTCTTTTCTGCACACTGGAAACTGGTGCAGAGTAAAACGATTTACAGCCCAGCTTCTGACCACCTGCCTCTGCTTGCCGTGCTCTGGCTTGACTAGCGTCTAGTTGTTTTCCGCTTTTTCTACTATTTCCGGCAGCTGCTCGCCCAGCTCAAACATAATGTCGCGGAACACCTTGCCGGCGGTCTCGTTTACCACCACAGCCGCCGTTTCATCCCACGGCGTGGGGGTACGGTTAATGATAACCACCTGTTTGGCGGCACCCGGCAAGCTGGCCACCGGGTAGACGGTCAGACTGCTGCCCACCACCAAAAGCAACTGGCAGCCGGAAATAACTTGCGTGGCCTGGAAGAAATCTTCGTTCATCCTGTCTTCGAACAAAACCACGTCAGGCCGCAACACGCCGGAACACTTCAGGCAGCGGGGCGGGTTTTCTCCGCTGCGGAAGCGTTGCACTACATCTTGGAAAGGGTACTTTTGGTGACAGCTCATGCAGTGAAAGGTGCGCAAGTGGCCGTGCACTTCCCATACCCTTTCGGAACCGGCGCGCTTGTGCAGGCTGTCTACATTTTGCGTTATAACGCCGACGAGCAATCCTGCTTTTTCCAGATGGGCCAGGGCGTAGTGCGCGTAATTGGGTTTGGCGTTGGAATAAATTGCCCAGCGTTCGAGGTTAACGGAATAAAATTGGGCTGGGTCTTTGCGCAAGGCCGACAGGCTGGCTGTTTTCATAGGATTTAATTTTTCCCACAAGCCAGTTCCCGGGCTGCGGTAGTCGGGAATACCGCTTTCCGTGCTGATACCCGCTCCCGTAAGGGCTAAAGTTTTTTTGGACTGTTTTATTAAGCCTGCTATTTGTTTAATTTTTTCCTTATATGTCATAGGTACACCTCCTCATGCATATTAAGTTATTTACATTATCTTTGAAAAGACATACCCGTGTCAAATCTCAGGTTGCAGGGAGAGTTTTCATTTTTATTGTCAGAGGGCCGATCTCCTTCCGGTGCCAGCTTAATTATATGCGGCTATGCGGCTGCTGCAGGGGAAAACCGGGAAAGCGTTAGCACTGAAGCGGGGCGGCGGAAAGGGAAAATTGCAGCCCACAGGTAGTGGGCTGTCTGATCAATTGGTTACTTGTTTACCGCAGTAGGTACAAAAACGACCGCCTTGGGGTATTTCTTTCCCGCAGTCGGAACAAATTAACGGCTTGGGCTGCATGGCGGAAATTTGTTCTTCTAATTCCTTCATTTCCATATCCAGCTCGCGGGTAGATTCCAAAAGCCTTTGCAATTCTTCTCCAACGTCTGCTTGCCCTGATTGCTGCTGGTAATATAGGGCGCCGATGCCGGCTAGGTTATTCTCCATTTCCTTTTCCAATTTGCGCAATTCGTGTTTCATTCTGGTGAGTTCCAGCAATTCTGAAGATTTTTTAGTAATATCCTTGGCTCTATCGCTGGCAAATTCACCAAAACCTCTGGCGCGCTCGCTCAGCTGCTTGGCGCCCTCGGCCATTCTTTGAATGAAGCTCATCTGGCAAGTCACCCCCAATATTATTTTAATATTTGCCAGGTTGGGAAACAACGTTTGTATATAATTTTCCAGCAAAACGCTACATTATATTTTTTAGAAACAAACAAAGAGCTTTTTCAAGTATAATTAGGACAAAGGAGTGAGATGATGACTAATATTTTACAACGAAACTGGTTTACCGCCGTCGACCGGGATGCAACTTCCGGTATGCTGGATGCCAGAACTGTATATCGCGATACGGATTGTGAAGTAGGTGCCCGGCTGCGCGTTAATTCCACCACTTTTCGCATCAAGCAAGCTGTCTTTGAAAAATATTCGCCAGAGATGGATTATATTGAAGTACCGGGTTTACAAGGCGTAGAAGCATATTTCCACTGCGGGCCGGCTTTAACGGAAGCGGTGGCCGACCTGGGTAATTTACCGCGTTCTCTGTTTGCTGAAACGGTGCGCGGCATAATCCAGGCAGAAACTTTTCTGCTGGAAGAACGCGGGTTTGCCTCGGCCCGGGAATACAGCGACTATTGGGAGAAGCTATACCTCAATTCCTGCCGTTACTACAGCAACTTGCATAGAATAAGCTGCAAGTGGGATGAGTACGCCGGGCAAGGCCGCCGGCACAACCTTTTCAACCGTTTCAAGGGCCAGCTCGTATACAAAGACTGCACAGAAGGCTATAAGGTAATAGGTTCATTAAGCGATTCTTTTCACGAGTTAGGCGTAAGTATCGTAATAAACGGGGACTTAATTGTCACGGAGGCTCGCGGCGCATTGCTGCGGGCACCGGACAAGGTGTGCTTTGAAGCGGCTGATTTTCTCAACAATTTAGCCGGCAAGTTCCTTATGGACATGAATAAGAAGCAAGTTGCCGTCTTGTTGGGGAAAGGTGAGGGTTGCGTGCACTTGATTGATACGGTATATGACGCGCTGGAATCGATAAAAATAGCCGTGACAAAGGAGGATGGTAATACCTAATTATATTATATTCGCTTTCCTGACATTAATAGCGGGGTAAATTAAGGCAAAGAGGTGATGGCAAAATGGGCAAAGAGATGGATTACAGGGTTAATTTTAATGAAAACAATAAAATATTGAGCGTGGAAATAACTTGTTGCCAAAAACGCATCGGCGAAATTAGGTTTAAAAACGGCGAATCAAAAAAGTGCCCGGAATGCGGGGCCGTGCATACACTCAGGATACAGCATAATCACTTCCATTTGACCCTAAACAAGTAATAATTCATTAGAACATATATAATTATAATGCGGATTTATTTGGGGGTGGGCGCCGGGACTATACCTGCTCACCTTTATTTTTTTCTTCGCATTCCCTTAAAAACGCTATGGCCCGGGAAGACAGGACCACAGGGAACATGCGTATGTATTCAGGCCTGAGAAATACGGCCGGCATAAATTGCTTAGTGGATAATAATTTTCTTTCTATCA
>CAJYBN010000004.1 GCA_913064925.1 uncultured Peptococcaceae bacterium | reverse complement strand
TTCCGCCGCTTTCTCATACTTATCTGGCCCATGTACATATTTGTATACCTGTTCAACAAAACGCACCGCCATGGTGGCAAGCTCCTGTTTGGCGGCCAATTCTTCCTGGATTTTCCTCATTTTCTCGGTACCCAACTTCCTCCGCAGATACTCTATACCCAGAGCCACAAGTGCCGGGATAAGGATGGCCAGCGCATCGTAGGCCAATTGGATAACCTGACTTTCCATGTTTTAATCACTCTCCTTTTGGTTTATTACCCTGTCAATCAGCGCCATAGCCTCCGCCCGGGTAATCGGCTCATGCGGATGGCATAACCCATCGCTTCTTCCAAGCACTATTCCCTGCTCATGCAGCCGGTTAATGGCGTCGGCAAACCAAGCGCCGTCAGGTACGTCTGCGAAGTATTTGTATTTGGGTTTAAGCGCTTCCTTGGCCTGTTGGTCGTATTTATCCAGACCGTAGGCTTCTATGATTTTTACCAGCTTGGCCGGGTAGTTCGGATCCGTGGCATACCCGCCCTGCCATACCCGCATCGCCGCTTCTTTGTAATCAGCGGCGGTCAGCACTGCCCTATACCGCGATAGCGAAGCAAGCAGGCGAGAGTGGTCTTTCACTGAATCTGCAAAGGAATCATAGGCCCGGAACGCGGCGGTAACAGTGATCCACTTGCCTCCCGTGTATTCTTTTGTTTTCCGATAGACCACCTTGCCTTTCCAGCCCTGCCCAGCCTTCATGCCGAAAAGGTTATTCTCGATGTGTGATTTCCCCCAGTTGCTTTCTAAAATAGCCTGCGCTATGGTGAGGGACGGCAGTATTCCGTACTCCCTGTATCCGTCTATTGCTCCCGGGGCGATTTCGTCAATGAACGCCTGTCGCTGGGCAGAAAGATACCCTACGCCACGGGTCACTCCATATACCAGCGCCACGATCAAAAGTAGAGAAATAAACAGAGCCGGTACTTTGTGTTCCCTAATCCAATTAAACATTGGATTTCCTCCTAAACCTTGAGTTTCTCAGGTGAATATCCGTATCCCTGATACCGATTACCCAGAGGGCTATGAGATACGGTACAAACGAAATCAGCGCCCAGGTATGGCCGCACATCAAGAGATAGTTATATACCCCATGTAAAACCGCAGGTACAAATAAAGCGTAAGCTAGCAGGTTTCTTTTACTGTGGAATTTGTACTTACCCAGGTAATAGCCCATCACGCAGGCGAACATGGCATGTGCCGGGACAGCGGTAACCGCCCGGACAATGCTGGTTGAATGGTCAACTGATAGGACAATTGTTTCGGCCAAGGCAAAACCAAGGCCCAAAAAAACGGCATAGATAATGCCGTCCACCTGCTCGTTAAAGTGTTTGTCCCGGTAAATGGTGAATCTTAATGCCATAAGCTTAATGCCTTCTTCAACCAGGCCCGCCACAATAAAAGCCTGCCATGCTATGTGCGTGCTGATGTCGAGTAAGAGGTCCTGTAGGTACTGAATCTGTAACACCACGATCATACCAACAAAAAAAGCCTCGGCAAGCTTGGACAAAGGCTCTTTGTCGTAACGATCTTGACAATAGAAATACACCAGCAGGACTATGACCGGCGCGATGGCAAGTATAGTAGTCATTTTTCCCACACCACGGCAATAAAGGTGGCTATTACGCCGCCCATCACCGCGAAAAGCCCGAGGCACATTCTCCACACCATGGCTTCGACCTTCTGGATGCTACCGTTTAGCTGCTGATCGCGCGTTTTCAAATGGGCCACCTCCGATTCCAGGATGGCCAGGCGTTCATCTGTATTCAAAATGAGGCCACCCCCTGTAATTAGCCCGGGCACTCACCGGAGCCCGGGCATAAAAATAACGCCTCCTTTGGGCGCCGTTGTTGCACAGTTAAGTCCTACTGCATATTAAATTTACTTAAAACTTCTTTTATAATCCGAGCATTTGCTCTTGCTTCCGCTAATAGAAACCTATGCTTTTTCGCGGCGCTTTCTGCCTCTGCCTTTGTCTTCATTCTTACAAAGCCAATCTCTCCCGGTGCATGCGGTTGAAAATAAAGCACTTTACCTGTATTTGCATCCTTAATTAAATAAATCTCACTATTGACGTCAACATCGCTTCTACTAAGCAACTTTTCTGCTGGTACACCGTTAACAGGTGAGACTTTATCCCATATTTCATAAGTTAACTTATTTTCTTCCTCTAACTGAATTATATTTTGGTCTATTTTTCCCAACTCAAGCTGAATACTAGTTTTTGTTTCCTCAGAGATAGCTATTCCCTTTTCTCTCGCTGCGTTAACAATCATATCGGCAGTAACATTAGCCATTTTATCATCCCCCTCACCTTAATATAAAACAACTGCGGCCTTGGTACTCGCTCTAGACCATGCCCTCTCTTTAGGGACTTTAACAGTAACCGGCCCCACGAAAGGGCCATAAGTACCTACATCATAAGTACCCACCAAGCCGTCAATATCGTATATTTCTAACGGTATAGGTGTTTTCGTAATGCTAACTATCACATTACTATCGCTTCTTATAAGCTCAACAGTATTTACTTTTTCAGGGTCAAATATTTCTAGACTATATGGAATACCTTTTTGTAAACAGTATATTTTCTGTCCGGAAACTACTGCATGAAAATCGAACTTCGCAGTTGGCATTTCCACTCCATATTCCCATGTATCCGTCGCCGGGTCATATATTTGAACATCATCATATGCAGTACCTGATCCATAATGTCCGCCTAAAACGTATATTAAACCATTCAATTCAACTGCTTCTGCTCCATAAGCCTGTTTTAACATGTCCGCTTTTTGAGCCCAAGTATCGCTCGACGGGTCATACTCATAACAAAGAGCACTTCCATAGCCGTTAGCAGCTATACCACCAAATCCATATACTTTTGTATCTGTTGCTGCTCCACTTAAGTCATAAAATGCTTGCGGATATGGAGCTTTTGATGTCCAGGTATCTGTAACTGGGTCGTAAATTTCGTGTGTCGTGATGGCAGCCGAACCATCATGTCCTGCAAATGCGTGAAGAACGCCATTTAACACACATAGCGCAAATTGATACCTTGCGGTGGCCCCTGTTTTAGATGTCCAAGAATTTGTTGCTGGATCGTATTCTTCAAGAGTACCTAAATAAGCACCGTTATAACCACCATAAACATATATCTTACTATTTATCACCCCAGCTTTGCAGAATTCTCTGCCCGTAGGCATCGGCGCCTTAGTTGTCCAAGTATCCGTTACCGGGTCATAGGCTTCATTTAATTGTGAGTATTGGACATCCCTGTTATATCCTCCAATAAAATATATAATCCCATCAACTTCGGCAACTGCCATAGCGCTTCCGTAAGTAGGGATACTCGCTCCGTGAGGCACTACAATGTCAGACGACAATCCTTTTCTTTCAGACTCAGGAATGCTAATAGGCATACCTTATACCTCCTCTATCCCATAAGCTGTAACAATTACGTCTGTTCCTACATCTTGCAACGCTGATAAACTCTCTCCCTCTGGAAGAACAATTGCAATTTCTTCTTTCGTGAATATTTTTGTGCCTTTTGCTGGGATAATTAGTTCTTCAATAAGCGTATTGCCTGTAGCTGTTCCATGAGCAAATAATTTCACTTTTCTTTCCGTAGTAGGATTGGTATTAGTAATGAACAAGTTTTTTACTTCAGTATGCCCCCCTGCTACACCAGTACATATTGTTACTGGTGTGGTATCAAGTGCCGTCTGACCAAGTTTTTTAACCGTAACTCCCATTACATCGCCCCCATCCTAACCTTCCGCTGGTAGTTCGCATAATCGGCCAAATGTGCAGCAAGCTTGGCCCCCACGCCGCTTATTTGATACCGCCTGTCGGTTTTGGTTATCTCGTCCACCGCGGCCCCGGTGGCCACTTCCCAAACAAACACACTCCCTGCCGGGACGTTGCCTGTGGTGTTGTGGGTAAATGTGCCGTCAGGTTGTAAAAAGATATAGTATGTGGTGTTTATGGCCGGCGCGTTTATACTGTATGTTGCATCGTCGTTTACCTGCACCAGCACTCGGGAGTCGCCGTTAAAAAGCTCTATCTGGCCGGCAGCAAACACGCAGTCAATCTGATCATTTGCAGAATCATATGTTGCTGATTTCAGGTACAATGGCTGCACGCTGAGCAATTCAATCTGATCTTCAATTTTATTCATTCTGCTGGCATTTACTGGGGTACCTTCCTCGATCACCGTACCCGGCGCCGGGGTGATAGTGTACGTGCCGTCACCGTTATCAACCAGCGTGTAGCGCTGCGGGTGCTCCACTACCCTGTCTTTCCAGTTGGTTTTTGTATAACTCAACTACTTTCCACCTCTCTTACGCTAAAGGTGAAGCTCACAAGGAGCCCTTTGCCCAACACCTTATTAAATGTCTTTGCCTTTTCAATTAGCACCGCGCCACCGGTGTCTATTACCTCCAGCTTTTCTATGTCCCCGCTGACGTTCTCATCAAGCTCCAGGTAAATTGTTATTGTATCTCCGCTTACCTCTGAATCATAAATTGGTATCTGCGTCGGGACGCCGTTCTGGTAGTACAAACCATGGTCGAGGATGCTCTGTAAATAAAGTGCGATTTTATTAAGCGCCGTGTCCGTGAGATATAGCATTTACAACCCTCCAAGCTCCTGCCCGGCGTAAAAAGTACCGCAGTAAGGGTATATAAGATCGTAGGCCGCGTAGCTGCCTTCCAGTTGCACCTCGTTTGTCCTGTGCGTCATTTCCCATAGAGCTTTTACCCCGGCTGCCACAACCCGGTCCATTGCTTCATAGGGGATAATGTAGGTTTCTTCTGTATCGTAGAATTTCAAGAGTATCCCGGCCGGTTCCGTGTTGTAATACTTGCCACCGAAGTTCCAGAGCTCTTCCAGGCCGGCGTAATTGTCGCCAACAAAAACTCGGGCGACGTTATTGATGGTTTCAATGTCGCCCGAGGATAAGTTGGCCCGGATCTTCGCCTTGATGAACTGCCGGTACAGGTCTTCGCTTTTTTGGCCCCTGCTTTCCTGTACGTTTTCCCCTATTCGATCAAGCGTTGCTCCGATGGCCTGGTCGATGTCCCGGTACTGCCGGATGGTCCGGAATGCGATTTTGAGATCCTCAAGTTCCGATGCGGCCAGGTCGAACAGTTTGCCGATGTTACTAATGCCGGTCTTTGCGAAAAGGTTGGGCAGCCGGGCAAGCATCCCGTCTAAGATTGTATAGGAGTAATTGCCGCCCTCTTCATTGCCCATGTCCAGCGATTGTATTTGGTCGTCGGCCATATATGCACCACCTCAAAAAACAATAACCACCGTGGTTATGGTGGTTATCTAAAGTATCTTTGATAAAATTCTCTGCGCCGGGGGCCGGACAACTGGGCGTATAGACGTGTTGTCTCCAGCTTCGAGTGCCCAAGCAAGGTTTGAATTCCTTCCAGCGGCGCCCCGTTGTTAAGCAGGTGTGTGGCGTAACTGTGGCGGAGTTTATGCGGGTAAACGCTGGTTTGTATCCCCGCCCGCCTTGCCACCCGCTTTATTATATATCGGATCTGGGCAATGCTCATACGGTGAGGTTTTCGTTCCGTAACAAATAGGGCCACATCATTGTCTTTACGCTGTTTTAGATATCTCTTTAGCCATATGCCGCATTTGATAGTGAAATAAACCTCCCGCTCCTTATCGCCTTTCCCCCGAACCACCACAGACCTGGTTTCCCAGTCTATGGCATTCCGGTTTAGTCTGGCCACCTCACCAATCCGGCAGCCGGTAGTATAAAGGAATTCAATAAGGGCATGTTCCAGTGGTGTTTCACAGGCCTCCCGAAGCAATTCAACATCCTCTTCTGAAAGTGCTTTCGGAAGCCTGGTACCCATTTTAGGTTCCCTGAGTTTTGATGCCGGGTTTGCAGTTATGAAGCCTTCATCGTGAGCCCACTTAAAAAGTGACTTAAGAAAGCGAACTCGATGACCGATTGACGCAGGCTTAAGGTGCTCCTGACTTGCAAGATACTTTTTTAGCTGTTCAAACGTGACTTCTTGGATGTCAATGTCTCCGAGGTGCCGAATTAAAAGGGTAGATTGTAAACGATAGGCGCGTAAAGTGTGAGGGGAATAGCCAAGTAACCGCTTGTCCGCGGCATAGGCCTCCCATGCTTCGGAGAGACGCATGATATGATACCTCCCTGGAGCAAGGTATTTTTGGTCCTGGAGATGATAGAAGCAGGCAGCGCCTCCAGGTGCGCCTTTCGGCCGGTTCGCGACGCCGGCCTAGCCTGCTTACATTATACCATACCATGCGTCATTTGCGCCGTCAAATTAAAACATTTGTTCTGCTGGGCAGGTGTCCAGTGAAAATTTTTAAATTTTCTTCCTGTGCTAGCGCGGCACCGTTAGTTTAATATCAAGCAGGGATAATCCCATCATCTCTCCACTTTTCAAATTGCTGTATCCAGCCAGGTGTAGCATTTACATGAGCAGATAACGAGGCACAGGCTAATTCAGCACCTTTAAAGCGCGCCAAAAAATCTTCTGGTGGGATTTCACAATCAAAAAGTTCCATATAAACATTGCCATACTCATTTATTGGCAAGGTATTTTTTATTTCATCTAATGTCATTAGTACCACCCCAATACATCGTATTTAATTGTGTGGTCTGAAGCATCGTTATTTTTAACAAATATCCTTGACTCTGCATTTTTTATTATAAACTCTTTCATTGTCTTTTGTTGCGTCACATCAACCGTATCATCATCATAAGTCATGGTTTGTCCACTAGAGCGCCTAGTTATATATAACTTATGAGATATTGCCGCATCCCATTGTATTTGTGCTGTTATTTTTGAATATTTTCTAGAATCAACATAATCATTTAAACCTTTTACCGCACCAGCTAAAACTGTAACTGTGCCGGTTTCATCATTTGCTAATACATCGGCTTGCTTTTTGCTTGTAGGAATAGCTTGTGAATCTTGAAGTGAACTGCCCGTTAGCTTAGTATTGGTTTTAATTACCGCCAACCCGGAAACCTGTTGAATTAAAACAAAACTACCCTGAGCAACCCCTCCGTTAACATACCTAAAGCGATACCAGCGTTTAGAAAGTGAAGACCAGTCAAGTTCTGTCGTAGTATTTGCGCTCACGGCTACACTGGCAACAGTTTCCCATACCGCATCATCGTCACTTTGCTCCAGGTACAAAGTCCCGGCCTGGTCGGCCCATACCAGGCCACGGACACTGCCCACAGGGAACGCGAAAACATCCCCTTCCATAGTCGGTGCAAGTCTATCCTGTGAATCCTGGGTGTAACTTGCATCTGCTCCCAGCGGTGTGGTTGTTAAAATAACTCCTGCATCACCCAAATTAGCTGACGGGCTAACCCAAGTATCTGCATTAGGGAAGAATTCAGCCGTGCCTCCAGCTCCTAACTTGCTCTGATTGAAATGAACACTATATTTTCTTCCGGGCATTTTACACACCTCCGTAAAAATAAATAACGCTAAATATTAGCGTTAATAAATACCCCGTATTTTAGCTGTAACAGCCGATGTATTCGAACCAGTTATTTTTATCCAGTTCGCCTTATAGGTAAAAGGATACGCAACCTTTTCTCCTGCATCTAAAATGATTGGACTTTCAAGTATTTCGTATATGTCCGTTCCCCCGTTAGGTGATACTTCCACAGTGAGCTTTATACTCCCAGCAGATTCGAGATATAGTGTAGCCTGATTATAGTTACCGAGCGCTGCAGTCACTCCGCCAGACGTGTCCGCGGCACTGCAGATATCTACGTTTTGCGCCCCTCTATCCGACGGCTTAGTATCTACCGCGTTTAATATACGTGCAGGAATACTATATGTCCCATCCCCGTTATCAACCAACTGCACCGGGTTCCCGTTCGCGTCCACGATTTTAGCCGGCACGGGGTTGGTGTTTCCAACATCCGCATCCCCTATCTGCAAATTTGCGTCCCCCAGGAGCCGCCCATCGCCAGCGCTTTTTAGCGGGACCAGCAGCCCGCCAGCTGTTACAGCGTAATTCTGCACCAAATTAACCCAGCCAACCCCGTCAACATAAATCGCGGAAGTCAGCTTGCCGGCCTTGTCCTTATTCAAATAAGCATTGTACTGAGTCAAAAAAACCCGCCTCCTTTAAGCCACCGTCACCGTAACTTTAGTGGTATTGGTCTGCGCCACCTCGTTGCTTGCTATAGCCAAATTGGCCGTACCAAGGGCATCTGCAGCAAAGCCTATCTGCACGGTCAAATCAGTAATGCCCGGCACGTTACTGCAGGCCGCGATGACCTTGTAATGTATGACATCCTCGCCCAGTCCCAGGCCGTCATGAGCTTCCGCGTTGGCGTCAGTACCGCCGATGTATTTAATAATTTCGGTCTGTACCTGGGTTTTGCCGTCAACCGGGAAATTCTCGTTGGTAGTTAGTGTGACATCCACATATATATCCTTGAATATGGGCCGGGTAAAGCCTATGGTGTGCACCTTGCCCATGCTATCGGTAATGTCCACAGTTGTGCTGCCATAGCTTTGTATGCCGGCAGACTTGGAATTGAATATTGCCTGCGCCACATCATTATCTGTTCCGCCGTATACAAGCACCTCGAATGACTTGGGCGGTATCCCGTCCACGGTGTTGATAGTGTCGTTTTCGTTTATGACGACGTCCTTTACTCCATCCACTTCCAAAAGCGCTGCCTTTATACTTTCCACAGTCGAGCTGCCGCCCTTGGCCAGGGAATCATAATAGCGCTGCCGCAATTCTGCGTCCGTCTCTTCGTCCTGGCCACCGGTTATTTCTTCCGGGTTAGTTACGCTGCTTAATCCAGCCTGCGGGTTTATAATGACGGTAATTGTATTGGCCGGCACGTTGCCCTGCTCCCCGGCCTCGACCGCCTGTACTTTCGGGTATGCCTCGCCAGCGGCGTCCAGGGTGACTTCCTCTAGTGTCTCGAATTCAACGCCGTCTTCGGTTGCGACCCGCTTTCCTTGGGCAACTGTAGTCCCCGCATCTCCTGTAAATTTTACATACGCCGGATCGCCACTTGGTGTTACGCTGGCCTTTTTAGCTGGCTTTCGTGCTATACCAGCGTATTTACAGGCATAGTCAAGAGAAGTGCCCTCAGAAGTATCAATAAAAGCTGAATAATACACCGCTTCCGCAAGCTCCCAGAGCAGAGCAATGCTCCAGGCAATAATCTTAATAAAAATACCGAGCGGGCTGCGCTCGGACAGGTTTACGTTTTCACCAAAAAGATTTCTGGCCCGGGCCTCCATGTCGGCCACTATATCCGCATACTTTTTACGAGTGAAGCCGTCAGGTCCTAAACCAAAAGGCATTAGACGTTCACCTCATTCTCAACAACACTCCCATCATCCATCAGTACCTTGAACGGCACCTTTAACTTGCGCGTTGCCCTGTCGAACTCCGGAAATATGTCATAGACCTCTTTCACCCGCGGGTCCTGCTTGGCTGTCTGGTATACCTCCAGCATTATCCGGGCCATGCTCGGAGCCTTCTGCTGCAGGTAGGTAAAATCAAAACCGTGGCCGGTGTTTAAGAAAAATTCACCACGGTTTGTACTGAACAAAAGCCGCATGGATTGTACTTTTTCCTCGATGCCCTCAACCATTTTAATATTGTTCTGGCCGTCAAATTCCAGGTCACCGGTATCGGGATTAATGTAGAAAGTTTTCATACGGTTTTCACCCTCTGGCTGGGACTGGGGCTGAGAGTGTCCGGCGGGTTAGTAGTACCGGAGCCAGCGGTATCGCCCCAGGTGTAATGGTGGGTGTGGTTATCAAGCCATTCTTTGAGGGTATCGCCCAAAGGTACTCCTTCGTTAGCTGCAGGACCGCCAAGGTAGACGTTGCCGGTATTATTTATAATCACGTCACCCGTCTCGGCTTCTAGTTTAACACTGCCACCGGCGTTTGCCGCCTCAATATCCCCGCTGCTATTCATGACCAGCACGCTGGTAAAGTCCTCTTTCCCCAGCACCAGGTCTGCAGCGTTTGTATCAGGCAGGCCCAGCTCTACTGCTGTACCGTCCTCCTGCTTTGCTACACTGGGCAACAGCCCGCCGACCACTATGGCGTCGTCCAGGGCGTGCTTCCTGTTTATCCCCGGGTCGGCTTCCTCGCCAGCATAGATCACATTATCTATGGCCCGCTCACTGAACACGACCAGGACAATGTCGCCTTTTCGGAAAGGTGGCCTAATAACAAAACCACCAGCCCGGATAAAGGCAACGGGCACGTCCAGCAGTAAGGGCATGCGTATTGCCCCCTGCCCTTTAAATTTCCGCCTAAAAAGCGGCTGCACCGTGGCCCGCATCTTTACGGGGTCAAAACTCTCCACCCGAGCCGGCATGGCCGTGTGGAGATGTGCCAGGCGCTCTTCTATAAGTCCCTCCAAAAAACTAATCCCGTCGCTCATACAGCTGCCACCTCCAACTCCGTTTCAAACCGGTCCGGCCATTGCGCGATGTGCTTGCCGCTTACTACCCTGAACAGCCCGTTTGCCGTGCGACTTTCGATGCGTATAATACTGTCCGCGTGCAACCTGTAATTGAGTAGGCTTCTTACCCGGTAATCCTTTTCTTCGTCCCCCTCAATCGGCTGCGGGGTGGCAATGAGGCCGCTGTCGGGCCGCAGGTACCAGCCGGTCTCGGTGCCGGCATTGGGATCGCGAATATAGATAGTGCCATTTGAGATGTGAAACTTTGCCCCGCAGTCGGCGCAAATTTCCCGCAGCGCGGCCTGCAGCGGGGCGCTTAGCGTTCTGCCTCGGGAGTATATCACATCCCTGGGCAGCCGGAATTCACCAATGGCTAGCCCGAATCTCCCCAGGGTAGCGTTAATTATTTGCGAAGCCTTTATCCCGGGCTTGAACGACAGGTTTACGACAGTGTTGGCCCACTTGTCCGTGGCGTCACCTATTTTCAATGTAAGTACCCGGTCCAGGTCCTCCCAGCTGCCCTGCACTTCATCAATGACACCCATAAAAATGGTACCGGTGTCTTCCCGGTACCCGGCGTTGATGATGATATTGTCACCCTTTTTTACGCGGTTGGTAGTGTTGTCGGTAAGGTTATATATCTTAACTTCGCCGTCGTTGGGCTCGCTTTTATCGTTAAAGCGGGTCTCAAATTCAATAGCCAGGTCGGACGACTTAAATCTCACTTGGTCCACAATCACTTCAATGCTTTGAATCCAGAAGTTTACCACGGGAACCCGCCCCTTACCGAACTTTCAGGGATCACGTAGATCAAGACTTCTTCACCCAGGTTGTCATAGCCCACCCGGGTTACTTTACCCGTAATGTCAATTGGCCAAAGCACTGCTCTGCCGGAGCGACCTAAATTGTCGTACTGGCTGCCCCGTGTTTTGGGCAATTTCACAGGTAAACCATACACTATTTTGCCGTTATAAAACGAATAGCCTGGTACTTTTGGATGCTTTATGTTCCAGGTAAAGAAGTCGCCCTCGGCATTGTACATAATAGTGATCTCATACGGGCTGTAGTCGATGTACGTTTTGAACTTGCACGGTATTTTTTCTTTCTCTACAGGCAGGTAGTAAATCCTATCTCTTTCAACTTCTCCTATTTCTACGCCTAAGGTGTTTTCAATTTTCTTTATCACTTCTTCATCGCAGGGCTTGGACGTATATCTCACAATTCCCAAGTCCTGCACAGACTTTGTCTGGTGTTCTGCATCTCCGCCGGTCACGGGGTCCGGCCCAACCGGTGGAGTGCCGCCCGAGTTTATCACGCTGTCGGCGATGCGCACCTGCTTCAAAGTCAAAGTAAAATTAAAGCCGTCCCGGTTTTTGGCATCGTGGGTAGTGATCAGTTCCTCAATTACAACGTTGTCTACTAAGTTTCTCCCCACATAAGTGAGTATTTCCCTGTGGTTTCTGAATGCCTTCAACTGCCTCAATTTCTCTGCCGCATCATCGTGGCCATGCTCATCTCCTGTCACGATGCCGGTAAGCCTGAAAGTATAAGGCAGAGGTTCGGCGTGATCGACAATGTCAACGCCGCTCTCTACCGGTTTCTCCGTAACCCGGTTTCTGAACTGCGGTTCCTCGTCATAAACAACGTCAAATTCTACTCTTTCTGTGTCGCTGTTTTTCTTGCTAAGAATAGCTCGTGCCATATTATTCCCTACCTCTCGGTAGTCTGCGGCCGCTTGACGGCCAGGCGCCTGAAGTAGTTGTCAATCTCGCGCACGATGTCCCTTGCGTCGCCGCTGGGGGCGTAAATGTTAATGGTGTACGTGTCGCCTCCCGTCGCCGCAGCAGGTAACGGCTGTACCTGGGCGCCGGCCGGCAGGTGTAAAAGCTCCGGGCCGCGCTCGCCGACCAAGGTTAACCCGGAACGAGTTACTTCGCCGCCGTAGGCCAGGCCGGGCGGCTCAGGGATGTGCATGCCTCCACCGGGTGCGTCCTGGCCGATTTTGTGTATTGTGCCAATTTTAATGCCCGGGATGAGGTTGATTTTTTCAATCAGCCAGTTGAGGCCGTCGATAACTTCGTTAATGTTTTCGACTGCATTGTTGCGGATGGTATCCCAGAAGGTTGTCCAGCGCTGTTTAAGGGTGCCAGTGTATTCGATTATTAAGCCCCAATTTTCCTTAACTGCCCAACCTATTAGGCCTATTGCTGTTATCGCCAGCCCTATTGGCCCAAGCGCAAATCTTACAGCAGTTCCAACTGCGGTCATTACACCGCCAAACGTTAGTCCAAATCCTTGAGCCGCAAACAAAGCCATGCCCAAACTCGTTAAACCTTGAATACCCAAGTTTAGCATCGGCCCGAAATCTTCAAGCGGGGCAATGATATCACCTAACAATGACCGACCAAAACCTTTTATTCTCTCAGCTGCAGTTTCGTGCTTGATGCCAAGGATTTCAGTAGCGTTAAGCAATTCTATTTCTTTCCCCTGAGCCTCAAGTAATGCTTTACCCACCGCGCCAGCGGTGTCTTCCCACATGGTTCCGAATAGTTTTATCCCATATTCGTTTCGCTTTAATGGATCTTTTATCGCAAAGAGGCCTTTTACAATTTCATTTGTTACCCTTGCAGCTGATTCTCCGCCTCGTGCAAAATCTTTTTGCCATGTTTTAACTAGTTTTTGAGCGGCCCGATCTGTTTTTGCTATTGATTTTGCAACATTAAATAAGCCCTCGTTGTCGCCTTCTTGTACTAGAATACCAAATTCATTAATGGAGTCAGCCATCCGGTCAGTGTCACGAATACCCAAATCCAAACCGGTTCTAATTATAGCCAGCATTTTTTCAGCATCTGCGCCAATTCGCTTAAAGCTAGGAGAAAACTCTCGGGCGGTATCAAGCCAATCATCAGAGATATTTAAATTCTTAACAAAACCTGTAGCAATAACGTCTAGAGCACGATCAAAGTCCATTTCCATGGTAAAAGCAACTGCCCTTGTTGCATCAACAATTTCTCGAATATCAGCAGAGGCATCTGGAAATGCCTCTCTTATAAGGAAGGCTTTTTTTGCTGTTTTTTCTAGCTCTTCATTGGTTTTCCCGGTTACGCGATTAAGCAGAACAACACCTTGAGTAGCATCTGTAATACTATCCGCAAAATTATCTTTAAATACATCTATCGCCACGCCGCGCAGGACCTCGGCTTCTTTTCTGGTTATCGCTAACTGTGCCTGGATATCTGCCGCAGAATTATCCACATCCTGCATAACACCAAGGGCCAGGCCGGCACCACCCGCGCCGGCTAAAGCTCCGAAGTCTATATTTCCAAGTGTATTATTTGTATCTCGCCCCTGTTGTTCTAATCGCCTAAGTTCTTGTCTCAATTCCTCCACTTCATTCTGTAAGCGTTGAATTTCATTAATGCTTTGAGAAGCGTCTATTTGAGGATCGTGGATACCGCGGATAGATTGATCGATCCTTTCAATTTCCCGCTCAATCTTTATCCCCGCTTCCTTGAACTCCTCGGCAAACCCCTGGGCAAAACGGTCTGTTTCAACTTCAGCCCGGCGTAGTCCGCGGAAGTCTACCTTAAAGCCGATTTTATTAACTAATTCCCTAAGTGCTGGCATCATTTACCCCCTTTCACTTTCGGGGTAAGTAGATTAAGCGCTTCATTCGCTTCTAGTATCTCATCCCAGTCCATTTTTTTTGCTTCTTCATAGCTTATACCGCTAAATACAAGCCGCCAGAAAGCCAGTTTATTCCTGGCCCTTCGCTTTATTATTGCTCTGCTTTTTCTTGCGCCGAAGAAACTTTTCCACTTCACTCAATAATTTTTCCAATGCAGCAAGGTCATCATCAAAATCTTCCACGCTCAACCTGGGCTCAATAACAACATGCTCCAATACTTCCTTGGCGTAAGGCAACATTTTTAAACCGTGAGGGCCACGGCACCTGTCATTCATGTCCAAGTACCAAACAGCGCCTGGGTGCTGCAAAGTATATTCAACACCGTCAATAATCACTTTTTCTTGCCTTGCCATATTTCGACACATCCTTTCATTGATTAACAATATCATTTAAAATAAAATAATCTCAATAAGTTTAAGGAGGAGACTTATTTGAAACGAGTAGTCTTAATTTCTTTAGTTGTAATTGTTTGCTTGTTTATTGCTTCTTGCAGCCAGCAAGCAGATAGCCAGTCGAAAAAAAAATACTAAAATGCCCGATAACTACCCGCCTGAATTGATACAATTGGCAAAATGGGAAGCTATTAAACTAGAGGAAACATTGTCTTACCTTAAACAAATTAAAAGTAGTTATACAAAATGGGAAAAAGGAGAAATAACCAGAGCACAGCTTGCCAATGAGTTGATTCCTATATACAAAAAAGTAAAGAAAATGAAGGATGAATATAAGACATTAAGAAGCGAGATAAACTTTGCGCAATCGGAAGCAGTAAACCATAAAGACTACCAAAGCGCATTATACCAAGGTGGAATTGTGCGAAATCATATACTATCTTTCACATCATCTGTATGCTTGGGTTACCCAGCTGCAAAAGGTACTTTAGCTAACTTGCCACCAGAAAAAGATGATTTCATTAAAGAACTTTATGAATCTCAAATTGAATTTGGGTGTCCCAAGCGAATTAAAATATTGTACGAGAAATTACTTGAATTAAAGAAAAAAGGAGTTTTAAAATAACCCCCGAATTGCCCGGGGGTTATCTTATTCACTCTCCAGCGGCACGTAATCCAGCACCTTAATCGTCCACTCCCGCTCGCTTTCCTCCCGGCCCCACTCGCGGTCAGCGGGCTTCAAAAAGAAGCATTTGCTTCCGCCCACGTTGGTGGCACCGGTGTTTCCGTCAGTGATGTGCGCGGCAAAGTATTCCTTGCTCTGTGCCAGCTTCGCAAACTTGGCGTTAAACGGGCTGGTAGATTTCAGCGTCACCGTTATCGTGCCAACCGGGTGAGCAATACGGGACCGTGTAACTTCGCCCTGGGCCCCGACATGAATGCTGTAGTTATCCTCATCTTTGCTGGCCCGGATGAACGTATCCTCAGCATACCCGGTGACGGTTTCCCCGTTTACAACGAGCTTAACATTCCTGGGATCGTAATCCATCTGTACCCCTCCTTAGCTGGCGAACACTACGCCGGTAATTTCCATACCATGGACAGCCCCGGTGGGCGTGGCTTCGAAATAAACCCCGGGCAGTATCCTTTGCTCCTTCTTGGCAGCGTCGATCTCGTCCAGGGACGGCGGTACAACGGTCCACAGGCCGTTTCCATCGGCGTCTTTGTCAATAATGCCCTGGTCAACGGCCAGCTCCAGGACCCGCTTAACCCGGTCCACCACCATCGCGACACCGTCCAAAGTGTACGGGATTTTGGGCACGCTAAAAAGTAACTCATGCACCTGCTTGGTCATCTCGGCAACAATCCAGTCCTTGGATCTGGTTACGTCGATGTAACTGCCGTTGGTAGCGATACCCTCTGAAGTTTGCGGCGTGCCGAACTTGTTGATGTAAGTGACGCCGCCGTTGTCGTGCAGCGTTTCAAGGTCATCAACGGAAATGGCCTCTGTCGAAATACCTTCCAGGGTTTTATATTTCCAGGTAATCCGCCCGACCGGCTCCGGAGCACAGCGCCCCACCCAGGCCGCGTCCGGGTACTCGGTATCGGCGTTGGTGCCGAAAAACATAACCGTGCGCTCGGAATTATAATTTACCGGGTCTGCCTGGTTGGTGGTGCGGGTAAAAAACATTTTGTTTGTGCCGGAAACCCAGCTGTCCAGCTCGGCAATTTCAGCTGCTCCGCTCTCAGTGCAGAGCAGGAAATACCAGTCGTTGTGCGATTTAACCAGGGTATTCAGTGCATCAGAAAGATCGGTTACGGGATCCGTGCCCGATGCATAAGCGATGCCGTAAATAGCTATCTTCTCCGGCGCCGGGTCCTGGGCAAAAATTGCCTGAGCCATTGCATATTCCGGCGTTCCCTGGGCAAAGTCAACTTCAACTTCGGACAGCCGGTTGTATTCTTTATAGTCATGAGCTCCGCTGGTACTAAAAATAAGCGGCACCCCGAAGCCTATCTGGGTTACCGCCGGCCTGGTGGACGTAATGGTGACAGTTACGTCGCTGTAATTAGGCATGGTATCACTCCTTTACAAATTCGCGTCGTACTCCACCCCTTCAATGGTGGGTACAGTCTTCTTAAGCTCCTGCCTCACCTGCAGGGTTACGTCGAACCCCTGCCTGCGCTCGTAGTCTCCGACAATCAGCGTGTCCCGGTTGTGGATAGCGCCGATGCCGGCAACTACGATGCCCGCGCTGCGCAGGTCGTCGTATGCGTAAAACGAAAACCAGTTGTGTGCCTTGATGGCCAACTCCACAGCCTGGTCCTCATCCAGGGCGTAAGCTGTTATGCTCAGGGACATTGACGGGTTCGTACGCCGGGTAATTTCTACGTCGTACTCCCAGTTCGGGTCCTGGCTGGGTACCGTTTCAAAGGTTTCGGGGGCGTTCAAAGGTACCGGGAATTCCGGGTTAAAAGGCATGGTGAACTTGGTGCGCAGGAACGGGTATTCAGGCTTTTCTCCCACCTGGTCACCTATGATGACTGGTATTTTCAGATAAGCTTTTAATTGTGTATTTATGTAGTCCCTTATGGCTGCGTAATCCATTTAATCACCCGCCCTAACGGCAAAGTAAATCCAGATCCCAGCGTAGTCGCCGTAGTCCTTACCCTCGTTGATCTTGAATATGTCACTCCCGATCCTTACTTTCTGACCCAACTCAAACTGCTCCTGGGTATAAATTTTTCGATCAAGGGAAGTATAGGTACCGTTCTCGTCATATTGCAGATCTTCATTATTAAGCGGCATGACAACGGCCTCAACGGGGACTTCTTGCTGGGTGCCAGGAACCCACTTGCCATTGTCGGCGTAATAACCGCCGGTTTCTTCGATCTTGTAAATGATTGTCTTAAATTTGCGCGGCAGCTTCATTTATCCTCAACCACCCGGTAAGTAATACTGTCCCGGAGTGCCCCCGTTTTAACCAAGCCAACATCGGTAATTTTTTGCTGTATTTTTTCAACCATCCATTCCCCAACTTTTTCATAAAACTGATCGGCAGACATTTTAAGTTCTAATACACCTACCAGCAGTTTTTCCATATAGCTTTCCAGAGCTTTGATGTTTTCGTCGTGAGCTGTACGTATAAAACTCCGCTCCGGGATATGGATTCTCTTTGTTTCGCTTTTCAGAGGATGCCCCTGGTAAGCAAAAAACGCCCTCATTCTGGGCGTTACTTTTATGTCGGTTCCAAATTCATGGACGCGGGCCACCATGTATAAAAACCACCTATTGTTATCGCCAAAAACACCGATTTCTACATGTTTTTTGCTCAACTCCTTTAACACCTTAATTAGTTTCGGTATACGGTTGTTATCATTTACTCTCATACAGTCAACTTCCTATGCAGATTTATTAAAGCTAGGACCTCGGGTGGCGCATCAAGCACATTTACACCAAGCGTTTGTTTTGAATATTGATAACTAATCCCTTCAATTCTTTCATTATCCTTACCAAAGCTATCCTTTCTTTCAAATAAATACATGACCCAGATTATGCAAGCAAGTTCCAGATCGTGCGGCAGGGTACGGGGCGATTGCTCTGTGTCATCCTTAGGTAAAACATAACCGGCCTTATAGCTTACCTTAATATTCCGCTCACCTTCTGGCCAGCTGGCCTCCCGGAAGAGAATGCCGCTATCAGGTTTTAATTCGTAATCAGTGACCTCTTCATTATCAATTTTCACAGCAGCCACTTCTAAAACTGGAAACTGGTTTAAAATCAAGTAGATGTCACCGTTTCCAGAATAAACTTCATCGGTATACTGGTTTTGACCAAATCGTCGGTTACAATAGACTTCTATGTTGCTTGATACAGCGTTAATTAACATTTCTATCAAAATATCCTGAGATGTATCAGCTTCATTAATTTTTAAGAAAGATTTAACCGTTTCCTTTGTCGTCAGGGCGTTCGCCTCCAGCGGCATCTACATCCCCGCCTTCCTCGTTCCCGCCTTTTTCTAATTTAGCCATGGCCTCCAGTGCTTCATCTTTTCCCTTTACCTTTTCGCCATTAGGCAACTCATACCAGCCGCCGCCAATATGTTTGGGATATTTGTCTTTGGCAGCCTTTAACGCCGCATTTTCAGGCGGCTCTATTACAGCATTTTCAAATTGCTTGGCGTCCACAGGCTCAGCCAGGCCCGCTTTAACCCAGTGTATTGCCGTTTTATCATCAACTTCAGCAATCTGACCTACGGAATAACTAAAGTTTATGCCAGCCAACGAGGTTAAAATTTTAATTTTCATAGCATGCACCTCAGAATAATATATTGGCGGGCAGGCTAAATTGCCTGCCCGTCACTTATTTCCCAACACTTAACTTAAGACACGGGCTTATCAAACGCATGGCTCAGAATGGCCACGGCCGCCAACGACGCGTTAGCAGCATTACCCGATGGAGTTATAGTCAGGCGGACGTACCTCTTCTCCCCTTTGTAGCCGATCTTTTTTACTGCATTATCATCAGCTGCAGTAAAGCTCGCGTCGGCCTCGGTACCCAAGAGATCATTGTCGGCCACGGCATCGGCGTCTGATAAATCAGAAGCGTCACCGTGCTCCACTAAAACAGCAAAGGTTGCATCCGCATCAGCCAGTGTCCCAGTCAGAATTACAAATTCCAGGGATTCAAAACCCTGGCGGTCAATAATTTGACCCACCTGAGCAGTATCGTCAGCCACGACCACGGGGCTTATAGCCCGTACAGCTTTAATGTTATTATGCAAATCGCGCATCATTGGTTATCTACCTCCTAAGGATTTGGAAAAGCAGATACACGCTAATTAAACGTGCATCTGCATAACTTTAACAGCTTCAGCCAGGATCAAAGCGCCGTCCACGCGCTGGTACGCGCGGAATCCAACTTGACCACTGGTAGCATAGAGCTCACCCAGACGCTGAAAAACGCGCCCCTGGCGGTCAGCAACCCAGTAGAAAGACAGGTCACCAAATGCAATAACCTTTGCACCGGCGTTAATTTCCGGCATGGCTGAGGATATCGCTATCGGGCGACCCATCAAGCGGTCTGGTTGGCCAGCCTGCAAGCCCGGCTGCCAGATGTACTGACCGTCGTTGTCTTTGAGTTTGCGGATCACCTTGGCAGTGGAATCGTTAAACATCCAGGTAGCCCGGATGCGGTACGGGCGCTTGAGAGAGTAGAACAAATCAATCAGTTCATCAGCAGTTATGGCATTGTTGGCGGCCGTAATCTTGCCTACGTCAGCGTCAAGGATTATCCCCCTGGGCTTGCCCACACCGTCACCGCTAATAAATGCTTCTTCTTCTTTGACGCCTACACGGCGTGCAAATTCACGCCGGACGTAGTTCTCCAGGTTAAAGAATGCATCATTTAACAGCTCTTCCGATACTTTCATCAACACAGTAATCTTATGAGCGCCCAAGGTTTTTTGCCCGAATTTGTCGTCGCTTTCTTTATAGTCCTTCTCTTCCCCGGCCCAGTAAGCCTGACCGTGCGAAGTTACTACCGGGATCGACCGGTCGCCGGATGAGGTTTGGATGACAGTGGCATAGCCACGCATGATATTTTCCTCTTCCAGTCCTTGGATCAATTGACGCTCAAACTCGTCCGGTACCATGTATCCGCCAGCGGAGTCGCTACCCACATTCAAGGAGCGCATTTCCTCAGCGCCAAGGATGTTTTTACCGTAGCGGAATTGCTGCCAGAAAGCTTCCCGGTACTCTTTAGCTGCCAAAGGGTTGCTATCACGTTTTTCGGGTTCATTCGGGTTTTGCGGGTTCGGCTTGTGCGGCTCGTTAATTGATTGCCGCATTTCAGCTTCTAAGCGCTCTTGTTCTTCAAGGCGCTCATAGCGCTTGCGCAGGCTTTCCATGTCCTGCATCATACGGTCGTACTGCTCCTGTTCTTCGGCAGTTAGATCACGGTTTTCTTCTTCCGCTTTTTCAATGAGAGCCTTGGCCTGCTCCCAAATATTTGCACGCTCTTGTCTTAACTCAAGTGCAGTTTTCATACCTTGCATTCCTCCTATTTTACTTTTTCAAGCTCCAGCCGCATTTTGCGAAGCTTCAGCGCCCGCCGAGCTTCTATCTTAGCCGCCTCCGAACGCGCCCGCGCTTCTTCGGCGGTATAAGATTCAAACACTTCTTGCTTTGACCTTACGCTTACAGATGTGGCCGGATATGCCGGGTATGTAACCGGCCCGACATCACCAACTGCTTCAATGTCAATAAGTTCACGCAGTTGTAAGTCTCCCTGGGAAGACCATTTCTCACCGTCTTTGGCGACCCGGAAACTAAAAGAACACCCGGTAATATCCCCGCGTTCGATAGATGTGATCAAATCGCGGGCCCACTGGGTGTCCGGCGGTGTAACCTCGTATTTAAGACCGGTTTGATTTTCTTCAAGCTTGAGAGTGCCGTTTGTAGTACGCCCAATAACGTAATTAGGGTCATGATTGAATAGCGCTCTTATGTCCGCGCCGTCGCCTATCGCTTTTCTAAACGCGCCGGGTCGGATGATTTCCACAAACCCGCCCAAGTCTTCGCTTTTACGGTTGAACACCGCGGCATAACCCACAATGCGTTTTGGCTTTCCTTCTTCAGTTTCTACCCGCATTTCAGATGCTTCCAGTGGCAAGAAACTTAATTCATATTTCAATGTTGGCCACCTCCTAATCTTGCACAGCTACGACTACGCAGTCGCACCCGGCATGTAAAGGTGGGTGCATCACTTTCCCGCGCGGCGTTAAAGTCTCGCCATCGGCCTCCACCCCGCTTCCTTCATGCGCAAAGGTCTGTTCTATGCCGACAACCGTCCCGTCAAGCTTTTGACAGAACTTGCAGCTGTCGCCCCGGGCACGCCACTTTAACCGCGTAACCCCGTTGGTTTTATAAACCTTTAGAGCAACAGCTCCGGCTACCTGGATGGTTTCCCGCATGGCCACTTTTCGCGGGCGCTTCTCTTCCCACTCTTTAAGACGTTTTACGACTTTCTCTACCGGGTCTATATTGTTATCCAGGGCCTCGACCAGCAATGCATTAATTTGACCCTGAGATGATGCAACATACCGGGTGGCGAAAGTGTTCACGTAAGTCTGTACAAACTCTTCTAACTCTGGGGTCATGCCCGGCTTTATGTCCAATTCGTCAGCGATATTGGCCTGGATGATGCCCGCGTAACTAAAAACAACGGGCGTCATTACCCGTTGTATCCATTCCGGCGCTTCCCGGTAGAACTGTTCAAGCCACTGATTAAAGCTTGTGGCGTCGCGCCTGGCAAAGTGCTTGTCCAGCGCCCGTTTAATGTCAGCAACCTCCCGGTTTACTATGCGCTGGGCTGCATCTTCAAAAACCTTCTCGTACCTTTTTGCCAGCAGGCGCCGGTTGTCGGCAACCTTGATGCTGCGCTGTTCCCAAAACACCTGCCTACTATTTTGTTCCGTAGGTTCCTGGACCTTCCTGGCCATGTCGGCCGGTACCATGTTTAGTGGTACATAATAAGTATCGCCGCCTTCTATGGGGTTCATATTTTCTTTTTCACGGATGTCGTTTTGTGACATGGCCCCGATCATGAACATTTCCCGGTAGAACTGCGACCTGGCCTGCACGTCACCCCGGAGCAGTCCTTCTATTAAAAACTCGGCAAAGTAAGTTTGTCTTTCCTGCCGGCTAAATAGCTTAGAATGAATTGCCTGCTCCCACCGTACCAGCCAGGGCCTTATGGTGTACATCACAAATTCAAGGCTCTGATGCTCGATATTGGAGAAAGTCGCTCTTTCCAGATCGCCCACCATATGAGGCGGCACCCTAAATATCCTGCATATTTCATTTAGCTGAAATTTTCGTGTTTCAAGGAATTGGGCGTCATCTGGGGGTATGGCAACCTGGTGATACTTTAGTCCCTCTTCAAGGACCATTAAACGATGGCTTTTGCTTAGCCCACTGTATGCTTCCTTAATTGACTTTTCAAATTGCTCCCTCGCTTCTTTTCTGAGCTTGTTCGGGTATTCAATTATGCCACCGGGATGAGCGCCGTTGGAAAACAACCTTGAACCGAATTCCTCGGCGGCTAGTGATAACCCTATGGCCTCCCGGGCCATGCGGATCGGGCTGTAGCCGACCAGTCCTTCAGCACTCAATCCCAAAATGTGAAGCACGTTTTGGGCCGGCAAAACATAGGTGGTACCGTCGATAATTGTTTTATAAATTATTTTTTTGGTTGCGCTGTCCCGCTCAGGCCATGTATTGTCTGGCCGCAAAGGCCAAAGTGCACGCGGCCTGCCATTAGCACCCCATTCTATTTCCGCATAGGCGTTGCCCCATAATGTCAAATGCCCCATAAGGGCTTCTTTAAAAGTAAAGGCAGTCATTTCGGGGTTCGGTTCATCATGCAGAATATAGTATAACGGGTGATCGGGCGCCCGTTCTTTCCCCCGTGGACTTAGCCGACGGTAAACTGGAAGCGGCAGGCTAGCAACTGTTTCAGCCAGTATTTTGACACAGGCATAAACTCCGCTGGCCGTAAGAGCTTTGGATTCGGTTACACTTACCCCGGCGGCGGATTTACTGCCTCCTGTCAGGGCATCAACAAGCCACTGGGCGGGGTTGGCTAACGTTGATCTTTTCTCCAACCAATCTGATATAAACGGTATCCTCAATTACCAAACCCCCTTTATACCACAAAAATCCCTTGGGTTTCATAGATAGAAACATCTTGGTGTCTAATCGCTCTATCCAGAGCCATAACAAGGGCTACAATGCCGTCAATTTTACCCTGGCTATTCGCCTTATCCGGCTTCAGGTTGCCTGCAGGGTCTTCCCTGACGGCTACGTTATCGGCCATCCAACGCAGAACGGGATTGCCCCCGTGCCTGATCTTGCGAGACAGCAAACGCCGCTCAAACTCTTTCATCGGTACAGCGTAGCTGAGGTGACCCTGCACCATTCCGATAACTTTAATGCCGGCGTCCATCAGTTCGCCGGCAATTTGGTGTGAGTTAAATAAGCGGTCAATGTTCATGTCAACAAGGTCAAAAGTTTCCGCATCTCTGATAATTTGCTCTCTGACAAAAGCGTAATCTACAACTTCGCCCGGCGTTGGCGTTAAAAACCCTTGCTTTGCCCAGGCCTGGTACTGGTCTTTGTATTTGTTCCGCGGATCATAAAGCCGCGCCTCCGGGCAAAAGAACCTGCACAGCACATCTACGGTTTCAATGTCGTCATCGTCCGGGAAGACCATGACCCATGCAGTTATATCATTTACGCTTGACAGGTCCAGGCCGCCGTAACATGTACGGCCGCGCAATTCCTCTTCAACTACTATGCTTGCGTTTTCATCCCAAATGCCAAGATCTATCCACCTGGTTGCTTGCTGGGTCCATTTGTTCAAGTGTTTACAGAGGAAGTTATTCTGGGCCGCAGGGATTTCTTTGGCCTTTTCACACTTTCTTTTGAGGTCATCTTCTTTTACAGATATACCGAAGTTCGGATTGGCCTTTTTCCAGGTAGTTACGCTGGTCCAATCGTCGTCGTCATCCATGCATGCGATGTACACAAAGTATGTGTCGTCTTTAATAGTGCGCTTGAGTATTTTAGTGCCATATTCGTGCTGCTCATAACCAATGCCGTGCTGATCAAAACCAGCGGTGGTTATGGCTATCTGTAAAGGCTGGCGTCTGGCACCGGTGGCCGTCTCCAGCACGTCCCACACTTCCCTGTTTTTATGAGCATGCAGTTCATCAATCAAGGCCCCGTGAACGTTTAATCCGTCCATGGTATCAGCATCGGCGCCCAGGGGCTCAAACTTGGCTCCGGTCGCTTCGATGTGCATATTACCTTTGCCCGGATACACGCGGATTCTGGCGGCAAGGTCGGGCGATGCCTTGACCATCTTTGCTGCTTCAGTCCAGACAATTCTTGCCTGATCCCGTTTAGTCGCCGCTGAGTATATTTCCGCTCCGGGCTCGCCATCTGCTACAAACAAATAAAGTCCAATCCCTGCAATCAGAGTGGACTTACCGTTTTTCCTGGGCACTTCTATAAGACCGGTTCTAAACCGCCTGGTTCCGTCTTTTCGCATCCAACCAAAAAGGGAACCGACTATAAACTTTTGCCACAATTCAAGCTCGAATGTGCAGCCAGCCCACTCACCCTTGGAGTGCTTAAGAAACTGGAAAAATTCAATGGCGTGGTCGGCCGCTTCTTCGTCGAAATACAGCCCGCGACTTTTACAGGTCTTAAGATCCCGGAGATGTCGTTCACAGGCAAGCTTTGTTAACTCCCCGGCCAGTATCTTACCCTTGACAACTTTCTCAGCATACTCAGTGACCGGGTGTTTAGGCTTTCTTGCCACGGCTCAAGAACTCCTCGAAGGGGTCCTTGTTTTCCTGTTTCGGCTTTACGCCGAGGCCAACCCGATCCGCCGGGGAGAGGCCGAACTTGGCACCGAGCTTGTTGACCAATTCCATGTTCTTATGAAGGATGGCTACCTCCGGGCGCTGCTGGTAGTAGATGGCGCCAGCGTTTGTTTCAATCTCCATGACCAAGCCCTTCTCTTCAAGGACCTGCTGCATCTCTTTTACTCTAGCGGCTGCAAGACAAAGATTTTGGAAATTAAGAAAATCAATTTCGGTCAACAGTGCAAGTGGTTCTAACTTAGGAGCCAACTGCTTCCAGATCTTCTTCGCTTCCTTCGGTAACCAGGCCGGAGGCTTCGGCGCAATGGGTTTCGGCTTGGGCTCGTCCTGGTTGATTGGCCGTTTCCCCGGATTGCCCTGGAGCAGTTTTAAGTTGGTCGGTTTCGGTGCGGGTCCGCGTTTACCTATTGCTTACACCCCCTTGTATGTATAAGTTTCGGTTATGGTTGGGGCTTAGACCCCCCTATAAAAACTTGCGGCCGCATGAAGAAACCCGCGCGCCCGGTCTAGCTCCGCCAGGTTGTAGAGATTTTACCCCCTACCCCCAGCCCAACTATTATTGTTACTTATGATTGCCGTGAATCCTGTTGTGACATCCCTGGCAAAGTGATTGCAAATTATCCATCGCAAGCCTTAGCTCCGGGTACTTATCCACCGGCTTTATATGGTGAACCACCGTTGCAGCAACCAAACGTCCCGCTTTCAAGCATCTCTCACAGAGAGGATCCTGCTGCAGCTTAAGCCGCCTGACTTTTTGCCATTGAGCATTGTAACCTCTTTGTGCTGATGTCCCCCGCTGCCTGTCATAGTCTCTATTCTTCCAAGCTTTCTCCTGTTTTTTATGCTTATCGCAATAACCGCCGCCTTCAACCAGGGCCGGACAGCCTGGATGCCGGCAGGGTGATGGTATTCGTTTAGCCATTATTAAACCTCTCTATCCTTTCCAATTCATCATCACTCATTAACTCTTTGGGTATCAGCACCTGCCCATCCCAGAAGGGCGCAAAGAAAAACCTGAATATCCATTCCCTCACGGCTCCGAATACTCCGGTTACCTCGCCACAGTTTTTGCAGATCGCTGCCGGGAATAACCTGCACATTATATAAGCATCAACCAGGTTTTGCCTTGTGCAGCAGGCGTGGATCTCCTGGCCTTTATAAGTTATTTTGCCGTACATCAAATCACTCCAAAAAGAAAGAGCCCGGAGGGCTAGTGAATTCTAAAACCTTGAAAGTATAACAGAAACAACGGCGATACGTAAGCCAATGCCAACAATACGACTCCTAAAATTACTTTGGTTAAACTCACAACTGCGTTTTCACCAGGTCTGTTTCGTTCAAATGCCGATGGTTTATCTACAGACATTGCTTAAACCTCCACAACTCCAAAAAGAAAAGAACCCGTGGGCTCTGATTTAACTTATCCAATTACCGATCCCATCTGCTAATCTATCAAAAGCGGAAGAGAAATGATATATTCTTTCTTCAGGGTGCTTCTCTAATTCGCTGCAAACTTTAGCCATTAATTTTATGCCGCCAATCTTGTTTATTAAAACAATCTTTTTCTGGATAACTATTTCCCAGAATAACCTTCTATCCAAATTAACTTTTTTGCCTGAGTAGATACTTTGTTTCATGTTAACTTCTTCCTGATATTCTTCCTTCAAATCAGCCAAACAAACTATTCTTTCGCTTCTGCTTTCTGTATCGGCGTTTCTAAAATGTTTTAAATCTCTAACTAAATCATCTGCTATTACTTTCGCCAATCCATCTAAATTATACAAAGTGGACATTTTAAAACACCCCCTTTTAGAAATAAATTCTAAATTAAGGGGGTTATTTCCTCCTAACAAAAAAAACTATAACCAAAACGCCCCTTTCGTGGGCGGCCCCTTCGTGTTGCTACTGCTTATGACTGGTGATGGCCTTATAGGCATAAAGAAAGAGCCCCTGGTGGGCTCTAATAATTTAAAAGTTTTGCATAAAAGAAACCAGGACTTTTTACATTAAAAATATAAACATCTTCTCCTTGTTTTACTTTCAATAATCCATTTTGTTGGTCAAATTGCTGCACTATGCAATTCCATATCTCTTCTCTTTGGTCGTCTCCATGTATTAAGTTTATAACATAGTTTTTGCCTAACTCAAACAATAACATATCACCCCTTTCTGCCGTTTTCCGGCATGATTCGGCGGAAAGGTTTACTGATCCTCCTGACATATTCCGACACAAAAAGGCATAAAGAAAGCGCCCTACTGGGCACAGATTTGCTGTTTGGTGCGTACGGCTTCGCCGCTATTATACCATGCCTGTCAATATTTAGTCAACTATCCAACAACCCACCGGCGCAAGTCCTGGTATTGCTTTTTCCGCTTTCGCTTTGACTTACTCCCCCCTCCCCGCTTCGCCGGCGGCGCCGGTATGTGCTGGACAGCCTCCTTCTCCCGCCGATCCGGCGGGCTGGTTCTCCCCCACCAGTCCCAAAACTCCGCCCTGCTAGCGTAGTGTGTCAAATAACGCGGGCATGTTGTGACACAACGCGCAGCCGGACAATCCGGACAACCGTGCTTGATTTCGTTCTCACGCATATTGCGCTGCTCGATGGCCCGGATGTTTTCCCGGACAGTCTTGTCCACCTGCTCCCTGGCCAGCCTTGCAAATTTCTGCAGGGTTTCTTTATTCTCGCCCACTTAGGCACCCCCTGTTCCAATAGCCGCTTCCAACTTGCACTTTATACTTTCAGGAATCCTCCTGCTGGCCCAAAAACTATGCTTCAGGTTAGGCCTGAAGTGGCAGCACCAGGATCCTTCTCTCTTTTTATGGAGACACCCGTAATTCTTAACCTGGGGCCAACTCAAAGGCCACCGGTGATACTTGCAAAAACCAATTTGCCTTGACTTTTTAGGCCTGTTGTATGTCGCTCTTTTCACCCCGCCATAGCGATCACCTCTCTCCTATGCCGCAATCCTGGCGATCCTAGCCTTAACCGCCGCCAGCAACGCCTCCTGTCCTGTAGCTTTATTTTTAAGTGCTTTCATCACATCCTCATCAATTGTCCCTTCCGCAACTAAGTGGTGTACTATCACACTGTTGTGCTGCTGGCCCTGCCGCTCAAGCCTGGCATTAGCCTGCTGGTACAGCTCCAAACTCCAGGTCAACCCAAACCAGACGATGATATTTCCACCTGCCTGCAGGTTCAACCCGTGGCCGGCGGACGCCGGGTGCGCCAGCAGTACCGGTATCTGACCGCTGTTCCAGTCCGCGATATCCTTTGCAGTGTCCAGTGTCCGGGGGTTGCGTTTTTTCAGATATGCTTTCAGCCTGGCTAGGTCATGCCTGTAAGCGTAAAACACCAAGACAGGTTTACCGTTACATGTATCCAGGATTTCATCAAGGGCGGCCA
>CAJYBN010000003.1 GCA_913064925.1 uncultured Peptococcaceae bacterium | reverse complement strand
TCCGGTCTTTGACGGGAAAGGCCGGGTGGTGGGAGTGGTTTTCGGCATTTTGCGCGGGGAAAATGCTTTCGGGCTGGCTCTGCCCGTCCTCCATGTATTGGAATTAAGCAGCGATATTTATTAATAATATCACGGCTATTATGCTGCGGAATGTAGGGTTAGCCGGCGGAGGGTATGCATTGAAAACGACATTTGTATACGCCAAAAAAGAATATTCAGTGCCAGGCATTTTATTACACAAAGCACTACCCGTGTTTTGTATGAGTATAGCCATAATTTACCTGGCCAAGGCATACCTGGCTTGGTCTTGGCTGGGCGTTATCCTAAGCATAGTATGCGTGCTGTCTGTGATCATAAGCTTACCCTTTGTAAAAGGTAATACCCGCGTGGTGGCCCTGGCTTTGTTTGCGGCCGGCGTGATATTATTTTTTTCATCCGAGGCGGAAGCGGGACTGTGGCTTAGCGCCGTGGCAAAAAACGCCAACCTGGTAACGCTGTTAGTGCTAGTACCCATTTTTGGACTGCCCCTGGAGCACGGCGGGTATTACAAAGTGCTGGATGCCCTGGTTGACAGGTTTATGAACAACAACCACAGAATGTTCTGGGTTCCCGCTTTGCTGGGTCATTTCTTCGGCGCCTTGATGAACATGGGCGCTCTTCCCATTGTATATCAGTTGATTATGCACGGCAACAGGTCTTCTGCCTTTAGAGCCGTGCCTGCTGCTATTGTTAGGGGATTTTGCTCGTCAATTTACTGGTCACCGAACATGGTTTCCGTGGCTCTGGTAATCTCTTACTTGGCCTTACCATGGGCGATATTCGCCCGGGGCGGTCTCATATTCACCTTGCTGAGTTTGGTGGTAGGCTGGGTAATCCACATTGTATTCAATCGCAAAAATACACCCTATTCCGGAAAAGATAAGCCAAAATCGACTTTAAATGCAAAAAAGTTACTGGAATTAGTTATTTTTTGCAGTTTGTTCCTTGGTGTTATTGTTATTATAGCTGTTGAGACCACGGTACCTGTTTTCAACGTAGTTCCCTTGCTGGCACTGGTTTACCCGGTTCTGTGGTTGGGCTTGCTCGGTAAAGGAAAAGTAATTTATTCCGCTTACCGCAGTTATGTAACCACCGCTTTGCCCGGCTATGCTTCGGAAATAGTTATGTTTTTGGGTGCCGGCTTCCTCGCCTCTGCATTATTGCATTCCGGTAGCGGGGAAAAAATATCGCTGTTATTTGGGCAGCTTGCGGGTCTGAGTCCCTGCCTGCTTTGCTTTTTGCTGGCATTTTCTATTGTGCTTATGTCGTTGGTGGGGATTATGCCCATGGTTACTGTAACAGCTTATTGCGCCTCACTGCAGCCTGCCCTGCTGGGGTTGTCCACCGAGCAGCTTTCTCTAGTGCTGGTGGGCGGTTGGGCTACCAGCGTGCTGGCTTCGCCTTTTACCGGCATAACCCTTATAATGTCTGGATTGATGCGCAAGTCTTCCTTGTCCGTGGCTCGCTCCAACTGGCTGTATGCTGCCGTTATGTTGGCGCTGATTTCCGCCGTACCCTTGTTGTCGTAATTTCGCTTTGCACATGTAACGGGAGGGGGAACAGTTTTTCCGGCAGCAGGTTTATGGGAATGACGAAAAATGATGCTTGCGGACGGGTTATCCCCGGCCTTGAGGGGCCGGCCGGGGGGATGCTGTTTTTAAAGGCAGCGGCCGTTAACAGGTAACCCCGGTTTCTTGGTCATCCTGTCCGGTCTTTTCCTGCACCAGCACGATGGCCGCGAGGACCAAAAAAATTCCCACCAGCTGCCAGGCGGTTAGTGTTTCTTTGAAAACTAAAATACCCAACGTTGTGGCCACTACAGGCTAGATGATGGCCGTTATGGACGCCCTGCTTGATTCCACGTACGACAGGCTTTTCGTATAAAGGATGTATGTGAGGGCGGTGGGGAAAAAGCCCAAAGCCGCAGTCAAACCCCAGGCTTCCGGGTGCTTAAGCAGCCCGGCATATTCCCATAACCTGCTGGCGGGCAGCAGGAAAAGACTGGCAAACAAAAACGTGGAGGTGGTAATGGTGAGCGTCTGGTATTTACCAAGGGCAGCCTTGCGAAAATGCTGTACAGGGAATAACCAAGACCCGAATCCAGCCTTACCAGCAGCCCGAAAGCGGATATAGCGTTCCCCGTGCCGGGCAGGTAACCGGTGACCAGGACGCAGCCCGCAAAGGTAAGAGCCAGCGCCAGCAGTTTCTGGCGGTGAATTGCTCTTTGAACAACGCGCGGGAAATCACCGTGACAAACGCCGGGGCCGTGTATAACGTGTATAATAGGATGACGGCCACGGAAAGGGAAGTTTCCTTGATGGCGGTAAAATAGCACCAGTTGAAGAATATAATGCTGTAAATTACCGTGCCAACAAAATAAAAACAATCCTTCGATTTTGACGTGATGGGGCATTATGCCAGGCCTGACGTATTTGAACTGGTGGTAAACGAGGAGAAAAACCAGCGCCAAGTGGGTAAACGGTTCAGTTAATTGACATAATGCCGGGAACTACATACATTACCGGGCAGCAAGGAACACACGGCCGGCGTTGCCCGGCTTTTTAGCCAGGTATGAAGGCCAGCCAACAATTATTTTGTGAAGGAGCGGTGCCCAAATGACCAGCGATGTGCAGGAAATAGCGCAAAAAGCCCGTGATATTCAGCCCTTTTTAGTGATGGACGTTCTGGAAAAGGCGCAACAATTGCAGTCTCGAGGAGACGATATTATTCACCTGGAAATAGGGGAACCAGACCTGGAAACGCCGGAACCGATCAAGGAAGCTGCCATAAAGGCGTTGCGGGACGGTGATACGCATTACACACACAGCCTGGGCAAGTTGGAGTTAAGGGAGGAAATAGCCAATTACTACTGGCGCAAATACGGTGTGCGCGTTTCGCCCGAGCAAATTGTCGTCACTTCGGGAACATCCCCGGCTATGCTGCTGGTTTTTTCCGTACTCCTGGAAAGGGGAGACGAAGTGATACTCCCCGACCCCCATTACGCCTGCTACCCTAAATTTATCCGCTACACAGAAGGCAAACCCGTCTTTATTAACGTGTACGAAGAACAGGGATTCAAGTACAGGTTGGAAGACATTAAGAAACAAACCGGTTCCAGGACTAGGGCCGTAATGGTGAACTCCCCCTCCAACCCCACGGGCAACGTTTTTAGCGGGGAAGAGCTGCGGAACATAAGCAACCTGGATTGTTATATCATATCTGACGAGATATATCACGGGCTCGTTTACGAGGGTGAGGAACATACCATCCTGGAGTATACCGACCGGGCCTTTGTTATTAACGGTTTTTCCAAACGGTACGCCATGACCGGCTGGAGGCTGGGCTACGTTATCGCTCCGCCGCAATTCGTACGGTCCATACAAAAATTGCAGCAGAACCTGTTTATTTGCGCCGGTTCTTTTGTGCAGGCCGCGGGAATAGCGGCTCTCCGGGAATGCGACGGGCACGTAGCCGATATGGTAAAGATATACGATGAACGCCGGCGCTATTTGCTCGCGCGTTTGCGGGAAATGGGTGTTGCCACCCGGGTTGAGCCCACAGGAGCTTATTATGTTCTGGCCAATATAACCAAGTTCAGCAGCGATTCCTATAAATTTGCCTTTGAAATTCTGGAAAAGGCCAAAGTAGCCGTAGCCCCGGGCATTGATTTTGGGCAAAACTGTAACGGTTACATACGCATTTCTTACGCCAATTCGCTCGATAACATAAAGGAAGGGCTGGACCGTCTGGAGCGATTTTTTAAAACTTACGGTTAAAATATGGTGCCGTCAACAGGTATTTTACCACCCGATTTTATCGTTACTATGCCTACCGTCGCCATTTCTTCCGCCGGGATTTCCTTTTTCCCGGTTTTCGTTTTTATGACGGCGTGCAGCGGTGCCAATTCCGTTGGTTGTTTGATGGCGTTTCTGGTCTTGTTCAGTGTTTTGACCTTCAGAAAGGAACCCAGGGCGAAGAGCAGGGTAACCGCCGCTGCTTCCCAGTACTAGCTAATGGATACGGGTTTCCTGTATTTTTTTAATGTATTGACGCATAATAAAAAAAATGAAAGGAAGGAGATTTGATATGCCGCGCGACAAAAAGGAACGAAAAGAGGGAAATAATAACATTCCCCTGTACAGGCCATTGCGCGACCCGAATTTTGAAGTGGCCGAGCCTATTGAAATTGAACCCGGTAAAAAGGAGAAGGAAAGGAAAAACGAAAACAAAGAAGACGACATTAGAATTAACGTTTAAACGCCCTGCGCAGCATACTCAAGAAACCGCGCAGAAGGTCGTTGACAAACCGAAGCAGGCGATTTTTGTTCCAAGGGCGAAGGGCGTATGAAGCGCCGGGTAAAATTTTTGGCGAAGCGAAGGAGGTGAAATCGACAGGCGCGCTTCCGGATACGCGCACCAGCCCGAGCCGGGGCAGGACATTGAGCTCGGGACGGGCTGGTTTCCTTTGAAGTAAGCAATTAAGTTACCCGGCGCGGAGCTTGGCGCAAGCGAAGGTGATAGAAGTACCTCATGTAAACAATCCGACCCCGCAGCATTCCGGGCGGGGTGTTTTTTGCCCGCTGGTCTTCGCTGCGGGCGCTACGCCGGCGGGGATCACTACTTAAATCAATGGATCTTAAGCTAAACCATTAACTTGATCTCGGTACTTGCTGCATTCCGGTTGCAAAATTTATTCAAAAAAATTTTCACGGTAGGGAGGAATTTGCTATTACGTGCTGAATATGATTTTATAAATTATAAAAAGAATAAAAAGAAAAACTCATTGATTTGCTATCCATAGTACTGTTTGTCATATAATGGAGTTATTGGTGGTACGGGTAGCACGGACACATAACTGGTTACAAAAGGTTGGACGGATAGGACGGTAGGAAAAGCGGAGTGGTATTTCCCCGTGTAAGGACGCTTGTGGTTACCGGCAGGTGAAGGAGAGGGGAAATTGCTGCTCTTCTTTGCAAACTCCTACGGGGGTTTTTTTTATTGCTATTTAATTAGTAATTTAAGGAGGTAGAACAGTGAAACGGTCATGTTGTAGTCAAGGGTGGCGGAGTATTTTACGGTTTAAAAACAAAAATATGCTGGTGTTTTTAGTAATTATGTTACTTATTGCCTTGACGGGTTGTTCATCGACTGAATCTACGCCGGAACAGGGCAAGCCGCAAACAATTGAACTTAAATTGGCGCATTTTTTTCCCGGCACTCACCCGGCTGAAACAGAATTGGTACAACCCTGGGCCAAAGCTGTTGAGAAGGCTACCAACGGGCAGGTAAAAATTACCAGCTACCCCGGTGAAACCCTGCTTAAGGCAGACGCGATTTATGATGGGGTGGTGAATGGCATTGCCGACATCGGCCTTTCCTGTTTCGCATATACCCGGGGGCGTTTTCCGGTGCTGGAGGCGTTTGAATTACCGGGTATTACCTACAATAACTCAAAGGTGGCCAGCAAGGTTGCCTGGGAGGGCATTAAACAGCTAAATCCTGAAGAGGTTCAGGATACCAAGCTGATGATGGTACTCACCACCGGCCCGGGTGATTTGTTTACCAAGGTACCGGTTCGCAATCTTAACGACCTGCAAGGTTTGGAGATAAGGGCTACCGGGTTGAGTGCTAAAACCTTGGAGATGCTGGGAGCAACTCCGGTAGCCATGCCCCAGTCCGAAGCTTATGAAGCTTTATCTAAGGGGGTTGTCCAGGGCAACCTTTCTCCCGTTGAGGTATTGAAGGGCTGGAGACATGCTGAAGTCACCGACTATTTGACGCTGACGCCCTTTCTCTACAATACACTGTTTTTTATTACCATGAACCTGGATCAGTGGAACTCATTGAGCCCGGACGTGCAAAAGGCCATTGAAGAGGTTAATGAGAAATACTTCCAAGAAGTAGCTATGGGCTTGTGGGATAAACAAAACGAATCCGCGTTAAAGTGGGCAGTGGAAGAAATGGGTATGGAGGTTATTACCCTTGCGGAGGAAGAAAAGGAACGCTGGATAGAGCGCGTTAAACCTATCCAGGACCAGTTTGTGGCTAAAATGAACGAAAAAGGACTCAATGGGCAGGAAATTTTAGATACAGTTAAAAGCCTAGCCGAAAAGTATAATCAAGAATACCAGTAGACGCCTTTTAAAAGTGGTTTCCCGCGGCAAATTGTGTTCTCTTCAATAACGCCACGCAAACGCCACGCAATGGAGGGAACAAGTGCCGGCGGCAAGCAGTTTATTTTCAAGAAGATGGTTGGAGGTTTTGCCATCATGAAACAATTATCGGGTTTGGTTGCATGGCTCTGTCGATTGCTGGACAGAATAGCCGCTTTTTGTATAGTATCCATTATGGTGCTGGTTGTGGCCAACGTACTTTTGCGCGCTGTATTTAATCATCCCATTTTGGGTACTTATGAATATGTCGGCTTTTTGACGGCAGTGGCAATTGGCTTGGCTTTAGCTTCCTGCGCCCTGCAAAACGGGCACATTGCAGTAAGTTTTGTGGTAGACCGTTTTTCTTGCCGAGTACAGGCGATTGTTGAAATCATAACCAACATTTTTGCCCTGTGTTTCTGGGGGCTGTCTGCCTGGTACATCGGAAAATATGCCCATAGTATGAGTGTTAACGGCGTGGTTTCTCCAACGACGCAAACCCCCTTTTACCCCTTTGTATATTTTGTTTCCTTCGGCCTGCTGGCGCTATGCCTGGTGCTGTTGGTAAGGCTGCTGGACTCCATAAAAAAGGCGGCACTTGGTAAATGAGTTCTGAACTGGTTGGTGTGCTGGGCATCCTGGTTTTTTTCGCCCTCCTGATAATGAGAATGCCCATCGCCTTTGCCATGGCTTTAGTGGGTTTTGCCGGGTTTAGCGTCTTGTCTTCGCCCGCGGCAGCCTTTAGCATGGTGGCCAAGGAAACCTATTTAACTTTTTCTTCTTATTCACTGAGCGTTATCGCCATGTTTGTTTGGATGGGGTTTCTGGCTTATTACTCGGGAATTGGCTCCAGGCTGTATGTTTTTGCCTATAAAATGATCGGGCATTATCCCGGCGGGCTCGCTATAGCAACGCAGGCGGCATGCGCTGTATTTGGGGCTATTTGTGGCTCCAACACGGCTACCGCCGCCACTATGGGCGCCATTGCCCTGCCGGAGATGAGAAAATACAAATATGATAATTCCCTCGCTACGGCTAGCGTGGCCGCCGGCGGAGTTTTGGGCGTCTTCATCCCGCCCAGCGTTATTTTGATTGTTTACGGTATGGCGACGGAACAATCAATAGGCAAGCTTTTTATGGCCGGAATTGTACCGGGGATTCTTCTGATGCTGTTCTACATGGCGGCTATTTTTATTCTGGTTTCCCGCAAACCCCAATTGGGGCCAGCCGGCCCCAGGGCCGGCTGGCAAGAGAGGCTCAATGCGCTCCGCGGGGGGCTGGGAGAAGTATTAATTGTGTTTTCCCTTTCCATAGGGGGCCTTTTCGCCGGGTGGTTTACTCCTACGGAAGCGGGTGCTGTAGGTGCGGCGGGGGTCTTAGGCGTGGCCTTGGTCGCAAGACGCCTCAGTTGGGAGGGGTTTAAACAATCCCTTTTGGATACCACGCGGACCACGGCTATGATCATGTTCATGGTGGCCGGAGCCGTTATTTTTGGCCGCTTTATGGCCATCAGCAGGGTTCCCTTCGAGTTGGCGAACTGGGCCGGTTCATTATCCCTGCCGTCTTTTGTTGTGATGGGTATTGTCATGTTGATTTATTTAATTCTTGGTTGTTTTATTGACGCGTTGGCGCTGATTCTGCTTACCATACCCATTTTTTTTCCCGTTGCGGTTACCACTCTTGGGTATGATCCGATATGGTTTGGCGTGATAATCGTCATGGTGGTGGCCATGGGCGTCATCACACCGCCGGTGGGTATGAACGTATATGTTATCAAAGGGGTCGCCCAGGATATACCACTGGAAGTAATTTTTAAAGGGATTTGGCCTTTTTTACTGGCGTTAATATTTTGTTTGGTATTATTGATGGCTTTTCCAGAATTGGCCACCTTCTTGCCCTATGTGCTTTTGCAGTGAGTGAAAGGGAAGATGGAGGAGTCAGCGCGTATGGGAGTTGAAACAGCCTGATCTCCTGCCAAAGATGAATGTACGGCAAGGCTTCCGTTTAAGGAAGTCCTTGCCGTTTTTAATAATAGTTTATGAAACCAGCGTGTTTAAGCAGGAACGTACTTGTAAATAAACCCGCTGTAGGGCGGCAGAACAAAATTATCGAACTTGCCATCATCAGTGATAATGCTGTCGAGATCTTCCGGGTTTTTATTGCCCGCAGGAGGAAGGTCATTGATATTATCAATGTCGGCTAGTTTAACCCACCGTCCCGGAGTATTACAATCCACCTCCACGGGCACATCGTGCCCTTCGAAATTAAGCATTACCAACATTCTTTCCGCCGGGTCAGCGGCGTCGTTTATTCTCCAGCCGATAACCCTTTTTTGGCCGCCCCGTTTTTCATTCATCCAGGGCCCGATGATCCATGTGAACTTGCCTTCGTTAATGAGGTTATAGCCGCTTAGCCTTAAGCCTTCATATCTTTTTCTTAAATTGATCAGCCCCCTGGTCCAGTTATAAAACCGGTTGGTTTCTTCGTCATATTTATCCCACGGAACCTTTATCCTGTTCCTTTCCCTTTCGACGCCGAATTCCTGTCCCATGTAAATCATCGGCTGACCCAGGGCCACCATGGTGGACATTAAGCCCAGCCTGGCCTTTCTGTTTTTTATCGCCGGGTCTTGCAAGTGCGCCCCGCCGGTTCCCACTTCAAACTGGACGCTGTTTTCATCGTGGCTCTCAATATAGTTAATAACATTATTTGTATGGGCGGCAAAACTGTCTTTGCTGAAATAAAACGCTGTTCCCAGATCATCCGTATTGTTCTCCACGCCTTCAAAGGTGCCTTCCCGCAAAAGTGCCTTGACTTTATCGTGGAAAATGTTGGACCACTGAGCGTACCCGTTGTAACCATCCAAATTCAGGTCCTGCTCGTTGGGTAAGTTTTCGGCGATTAATATAGCATCGGGTTTGAACCCCTTATCTTTAATTTCGTGGGCAATGCGGTGCAATAATTTATGGTTTAAGAAATAGCTGTGGGTTGCGTCAAAACGAAACCCGTCGATATGGTATTCTTTAATAAACAATTTGCAAGAGTCGATGAGCATATTGTCCACTTCATCTTTTCCCGTGGCCACTTTGTTTCCCCACATGGTTTTGCCGGCAAAGTAAAAACCGCCTTCGCCGGAGCCGTCGTCAATCAGGTTCCACAATGGGTTAAAGTCGTTGGAAGTATGGTTGAAGACTTGGTCCATGATTACGGCCAGCCCGTGCCGGTGTGCTTCATTCACCATTTCCCGGAAGTCGTTGGGGGTGCCGAAATCCTTTTCCACCGACATAAAGGTGCACGGCTCGTATCCCAAACCTCTTTTCAACGGCACTTCCGCGGTGGGCATTAAGGCAAGCGCTGTGACGCCCAGCTTTTCAAAGTAGCCGTTTTTTATCCGGTGTGTTACCCCTTTGAAAGTCCCCTGGATTTCTTCCGGTATTTCGGAATCATTGTCGGTGAAGCCGTAAATGTTCAGCTCGTATAAAATCAAATCCTTGACGTCGGGAGTTTTCCAGTTATGATCGGTCCAGTTGAATTTCGTGGGATTCACCACCACGGAGTTGCGATATTTATAATCATCACTGAACAGCCTGGTATAGGGGTCGCTTACGTAGCGTTCGGTATCGGTGGAACCTCCCTGCAGGTAAAACTTATATTCTATGGGTGAGTCGGTTTCCGGCGGTTTAATTCTGGCCAGCCAGATATTGGGTTGGTAATAAAAGCCCCGGTAAAGCTCCATTTCAATGAACTTATCTGGTTGGGGATACGGGTGTCCGGGACACTGCCAATCGTTAAAGTTACCGACCAGGTAGACTCTGGCTGCGTAAGGGTGGAAAAAACCGAAAAGAATGGAGCCATCGGTTAATGTATTTGCCCCCAGCATGGAGGGAATGCCTAAACCAGAAACATCGGTGGTGGGAAAGTAAAAATTGTCTTTGGGAACTAGGTGGCTGATTTGGTTGTAATAATCTTTAACATTCCCCTGGGGTTCCGCCGGACGAACATTGTAAATATGATGCCTGTCCCCCATCGTCCAGACTTCTTTGCCCAGGTGGGCATGAAAATACCTGTTTAAACGGTCTTCTTCCCAACGGACGTCTTTCCCCAAACCGTCTTTAAAAATAAAGTTAAAACTGCTGCGGTTATAGGCCAAATTAAAATATACGCCGAAATTATCCTTGCCGCTGGGCATTACTTCCCTTTCCAGGGTTGCCCCGTCACTGACCCACACCCACATTACCGGTTCTATAAACCCGTTGCTATTATCATAATGGATTCTTACGTTGTGGCGCATAGCTACACTACATCTCCCCGTGGTTTTTATACTATTTTTTAGCTTGCATGCTGTTTTTATGCAACGTCAAGAAAGCCAATAGCAAAATGTTACTATTGGCTTCTTTGGTATAGAGATGTGTATTTTTCAGTTGCTCAAGCAACGGTTGGGTGTTAGAGACATTGATTTGGTGTAAAACTTGTTGTCAACAGTTTAAACAGTTGATAAAATATGGATTTCATGGTATCTTTAATCCTGCATTTGAAATTTTCCTTAAAATTATAGAGATTTGGGCAAGGATAACCTGTATCTCTGTTATCAAAGATTTTTTCGCAGATACAGGAATTATTTGTTATTTTCTTAATTTTACGTTATTTTAAGGTTGGACAAGCTAAAATTTTAAATTAGGTAGTACATACATAATTAGGTAGTACATACAATAACAGTTTATTTATCTACGGAGGTGAACGATATGGCGGCTGATCGGCAGGGTTGGTGGACAGATGACCCTAGAATCCGCATGCTTTTTTCCGTTGCGGGGGCAACGGGTCTGAGGGGCTTGTCCAGCTACTTTTTTGCGCCGAAACTGCTTTTGGGTGCCAACGGGCTGGACGCGTTGCAAAATGTTGCGCCCACTTTATCCAGGAAAAAGACGGCGCTGATTATAACTGACAAGTCAGTTGTAAACCTGGCGGAAAAGGTTAAGCAGGCCATGCAAAAGGCGGGTTTTAAAGTTGATGTCTGGAACGAAGTTATACCGGAGCCGCCGCTGGAAAACATTATGGCAGGTGTTGAGGTGGCCAACAAGCTGGATGCCGATTTGCTCGTAGCCGTCGGCGGCGGTTCGGTGATGGACGCCACTAAAGCCATATGGTTGAAATACGCCAGGCCGGACATGGACATCCGGGATTGCAAGCCGGTAGACGCGGAAACCCTGGACGTTATGCCCTTGGGACTGAGGTTCAAGGCCAACTTTATAGCCATACCAACAACCTCGGGCACCGGATCCGAAACCACCGCCACTGCCGTGATTACCGACAAAGGCAAGAAAAAAGTGTTGAATCACCCGGAATTTGTGGCCGACCTGGCCATCCTGGACCCCGCGTTCACCGTGGGCTTGCCGCCCAAGCTTACCGCCTATACAGGTTTGGATGCGCTGGCACACGCCACCGGAGCCGTTTTAACCCACTGGGCGAACGAATATACTTTACCCCTGGGCTACCAGGCTATTAAACTGGTGTTTAAGTACTTGCCCAGGGCGGTGGCCAACTGTGCGGATTATGAGGCACGCTATAAAATGGCCATCGCCTCCAATATGGCCGGCATGGCTTTCGGCAACGGCGCTCCCAGCATTGAGCACGCCATGGGCCATGCCTTTGGTAAAATGTTCAACGTGCACCACGGCTGCGCGGTAGGCCTTTTCACCCCTTACATGATGCAGTGCGTTTCCAAGCATTCCGAGATGTTTTTGGACCTGGCCGAAAACCTGGGTGTCGGTGGGAAAAGCAAAAGGGAAATCCTGGACAACTTAGTACAAAAATACGTAACGTTTATTAAGTCCATAGATTGCCCGGTTACTATACAGGAGTTGGGGATAAGCCGCGAACAGCTGGACGGCGTTTTTGAAGAGTTGCTTGACGATACACTGGCCGACGCGGTTAACTTGTTGAGTATCAGGCCCATGACCAGGGAAGTTTACCGCAAGCTTTACCTGTGCGCTCTCACGGGCGAAAAAGTTGATTTTTAAGGGGTGTTTTATATACATGTACGCATACGCCGGAAAAATTGGTTATATAAATTTAACCGCGGGTACCGTGGAAGTTAAGGAGTTGGACGAAAAATTGGCTCAGGATTTTATTGGCGGCAGCGCTTTGGCCTGCAGATTGGTGTACGATATGATCGGACCGGATACCGACCCGCTGGGACCGGATAATCCCCTGGTGTTCATGACCGGTCCGTTTGTAGGCACAACTGCACCTTCCAGTTCCCGTTTTGCCGTTTGTGCCAGGTCGCCCCTGACTGGCATCTGGGGCGAAGCCACCTCGGGGGGCTCCTTTGGTCCCAAAATGAAGCGAGCCGGGTTTGACGGCTTGGTGATTACAGGGCGGGCAGAAAAACCCACCGCCATTTGGGCTAAAGACGGGGAGTTGAAGTTGCTGGATGCTTCTTCGCTGTGGGGCAAAGATTCTTACGAGACCCAGCAGCTGCTAAAAGATAAATTGGGTGACTGCAGCGTGGCCTGTATCGGCCAAGCTGGGGAGAACCAGGTGCTCATGGCCGCAATTATGAATGACGCGGGCAGGGCCGCTGGCAGGTGCGGGCTGGGGGCCGTAATGGGCAGTAAAAACTTAAAGGCAGTGGCAGTTGAAGGCAGGGAAACGATTAAATTGGCCAATAAGGACAATTTTAATAACATGAACAAATTTATTTTGGAAGAAGTTAAAAAAGCCACTGCTCTCAACAAACAGTACGGTACTCTTGGCTACCTGGATGTGGGCATGTATTTCGGGGATGTGCCGGCCAAGTATTTCACGGAGAACATTTTCCCGGCAGAAAAAGTAACTGGCAAAAGGCTACGCGAGGAATTTACCGTTACTTTTGAGTCGTGCTTGGGTTGTGCCATTTCTTGCGGCAGGAAGACTCGGCTGGGCGGCAAGTACAATATAAGCGTAGACGGCCCCGAATACGAAAGTGTTGTGTCGCTGGGCCCCTTATGCGGCATCTACGATCTGGAGCCGATTGTTTACGCCAACCACCTCTGTAACAAGTATGGCCTGGACACCATTTCCGCGGGCGTGGCTATTGCGTTTGCCATGTACCTGCTGGATAACAAGCTGGTTACGCCGGAAAAGCTGGGGTTTGACATTACCTGGGGGGACAACGGGGGTATCCAGCGGCTATTGGAATTGATAGCCAGAAACGAAGGGCCGGGTGCCCTGTTATCCCAAGGGGTGAAGCGCATGGCGGCTGAACTGGAAGTGGACCCGGAGCTAGCGGCGGAAGTCAAAGGACTTGAGGTGCCCATGCACGACCCGCGTGCTTTTGCTGGCATGGCCCTGTCTTACGCTACCGGTCCCCGGGGCGCTTGTCACGAACGGGCAGACTTTTTCATGATGGACCTTGGTCTTGTAAAACAGCAGTGCGTGGGGCTTCAACCCGGCCCGGACAGGTTTTCGCTGGACGGGCGCGTCGGTGACGTGGCTAAGCTGCAGGATATAAGAGAACTGGACAACGCTTTCTTGCGCTGTACGTTTGCTTCATTGCCCATGGACATCACTTCCGGGCTCTTTGGCTTAGCAACCGGAACGCCGCGCAGCGTGCAGGACCTGATGAAGGCAGGAGAGCGCAGCACCACCATTAAGCGACTACTTAACTGTAAGCTTGGCATTACCAGGAAGGATGACCGCTTGCCCGGTATTGTCAAGCGCCCTTATGCTGACGGCTCGAACGCGGGCTATGTACCCGACATAGACAAGTACTTGCAGGATTACTATGCAGTCAGGGGTTGGGACTGGGCAAGCGGCAGGCCCACCAAGGAAAAGATTACCGAAATGGGGTTGGAAGACTTGGTTTAAGGGTGGATAAAATAATACAAGGTGAAGCGCCTGAAGGGGGGCTTCACTATATTTGGATAAGAAAGGGATAAGGAACAGCAATTTCATGTAAAGCTTATAAATTTAGAAAAGGCTAACAGAGGTGTTCTGGGAAATGTATGAGGCCAAAATTAAGGAACTGGGTTTTGAGTTGCCCAAGGCTCCCAAACCAATAGCGGCCTATGTTGCAGCTGTCAAGGAGGGAAACATTATTTATACTTCGGGCCAAATTCCTGTTTTAAACGGTGAACTCAAGTTCAAAGGTAAGGTGGGGAGCGAGCTATCAGAGGACGAAGGTTACCAAGCTGCCAGGTTGTGTGCTTTGAATTGCTTGAGTGTGATTAAAGATTTAGTAGGTAGTCTAGATAATATCGAGCAAATTATTAAAGTGAACGGTTTTGTAAATAGCGCCCCGGGTTTTGCAAACCAGCCCGGTGTGATTAACGGTGCTTCGGAAATATTGGTTGACATATTCGGTGATAAAGGTCGTCATGCCAGGGCGGCGGTGGGCGTTGCCGAGCTTCCGTTAAATGCCGCCGTTGAAGTGGAAATCATTGCTAAGGTTAAATAAAAAAATGCTAAAACAGCTATAACGCGTTACCACTGCTCAGGTGTAGAATTTGAGGTTTCACGGTTTAGTGGTAATGTTGCTGTAAAAAATTGCAGGTAAAATTAACGGTGCTGCCTTGCCGGTAGCGCCGTTTTTATGTGGGTAGTTTAATAGTTATATAAATTTATGGTTGACCAGTGGCAATCCGTTGCCTGAGCCAGTCTTGTAAGGCGATTCCTGTGCCCGAAGGCCAGGGGCGCAATTTTTCCGGTGGCACCAGCTTGACTTCGGCCAGTTCTTCTCCCATGGTTATTTCCCCCTGTGCAGTAACATGAAAAGCCAGAATCAATTGATTTCTTTCCATGAAAGAATAATATCCAATAAAACTTTCAATTTTCCCCTGTAGGCCCAACTCTTCTTTTACTTCACGCAAAACAGCGGCTTCCGGGGTTTCGCCCCTTTCCAGGAACCCCGTGATAAGACCAAAATACCTTGGGGGCCAACATTTGTTTCTTGCCAGAACAACGGCGCCGTTCAGCTCTACGACGGCTGCTACAACGGGGACCGGGTTGTCCCAGAATACATAATTGCATGTTGGGGACGGGCAGCAAAGACGCTGGATTCCGTCAATATAAGACTTTACCAGCTCGGCTCGGCATAGCGGGCAATACCTCATGGTAAAGCATCTTCCATCAATTAAGCTGTGTTTTGAGAATAATATTACTATGTGGTGCTTTTTATGATTCCCTGATGCAGCGTTTAAAGCAAGGAAGCAATAACAGCTTTTTGGATATGGTTTGTTCCTTCAATCAAGGAAAGCACCCTCGCGTCGCGCAGGTATTTTTCCAGCGGGTAATCCTTCAGGTACCCGCGGCCGCCGCAGATATCCATGGCCTTGGCTGTTACTTCTTGAGCCACCTGGCTTCCGGCGATCTTAGCCATCGAAGAAGCCATGGTATAATCGAGATCGTTGTCGATAAGCCAACAGGCTTTCCATACCAGTAGTCGCGCGGCTTCAATTTTAATGGCCAACTCGGCCAGGGTAAAGGAAATGGCTCGGTAAGGGCGAATGACGCCAGTTTTGGCTCACGGGAAGCAAGCGGTGCCAAGTACTTTTCTTTTTGTTTGGCCGTGCCGGCCAGGATGATGGGGCTGGCAGCATGAATATTGGCGGCGACAACGGCGGCTACACCGGCACACGCTGCTCCCAGTTCCTCCAGTACGAGAGCGGTAGAAAAGTAATCCAACCCCCGTCCCCCGTATTCCCGGGGGACAGTTGGCGTTAGCAAATTATGTTCGGCCAGTGCTGTGGCAGGCCCCATATCAAACTGATTGTCTCCGGCTTGATCAAGTTTTGCTGCCACGGGCGCTATCTTATCATGCGCCAAGGCGCGAACCCCTTCCACCAATTGTTTTTAGCGGGAATGCAATGTGAAATCAGCCATTATTCCCCACTTCCCTTTTTTGCAGCCAGACGACGAAATTAACAGCCAGTCTTTTACCCTCAGGAGAAAGCATTTTGTATGCTGCCAGCAGGTTTTTCAACTGGGTTTTATCTTCTTGCCCTGCGGCAACCGGGGGGTGGGCCGGGTTTTTATTGGCAATCTCCTGGTAGCAATGCTGTTCCGTTTTGGGTTTTGTGAAATCAGCTGCCGGTTCCGCCCGGCTTTCCGCTCTGACTGCTTCATCCTCAACCGGCTGTAAAAAATATTCAATCGGCCTGTGCAAAATATTGGCGATTTTCTCCAATTGTGCCAGGTAGATGCGGCGCTTGCCTTTTTTTGCTTCCGCTCTTTTTTTGCTTCCGCTAAACAATTCTTTTTACAACCGGCCGTCTTATAACAAACCAGTCGAGATAAACATTTATATTTACCAGGATCATAATAGATATGATATATAGATGTAAAGGGCTGGATAGGTTTTAGTGCAAAGGCGATTGAACCAGACTCCAAAACTCGGCGTCCTGTTGGAATTTATTTTCATAATGTATTATGATGTATTATGTATAAAGGACGGTATGATTGCCTGGTATTTTGAAATACACTCCTGAAAGGGACGTTAAATTTTGCTTAATGATATGACATTTAAAACAGCGATAAGCCTGTTTTTCATATGTGTTATTTGGGGACTTACTTTTTCAGTTATGAAAGTGGGTATTGATTACATACCGCCACTTACTTTCTCTGCTATACGGTTTATAATTGGCGGTGTTTTGTTGGTTGGCTTTACCCTGGTATTACATATACCCGTTCCAGCCAAGGAAGACTGGTGGGCGCTGGTTGTTTTGGGTTTATTGCAAACTGCCTTAACTTTTGGCTTGGTTTTTTCTGCCATGCAATTTGTACCCGCGGGAATGACTGCAATTCTTTTGTACAGTTACCCGATAATTGTTAATTTGCTAGCGCATTTTTTATTGGCAGAAAAACTAAATTTTAAAAAAATATTCGGCCTTTTTACCGGCTTTACAGGCTTAATTATAATATTTTCAACCGGTGATCTTCATTCGGGGAGTATCTACGGGAAAGTAATGATTATTCTGGCGGCAGTTTCCTGGGCTGCGGCAACGATATTTTTCAAACTTCGCTTTCCCACGCGCAATAGGCTTCAGGTAACTGCATGGCAGATGCTTTTCGGCGGTGTACTGACCTTGTTAATTATACCGTTTGTTGAAGGTGGGATAAGCTTAACCTTAAACCTGACAGCTTTGGCAGTGTTGTTATTCACTGCCGTATTTGCGTCAGCTCTGGCATTTGCCCTCTGGTTTTTTGTGCTCGATCAATGGGGCGCAAGTAGGGCCAGCGTATTTCTTTTTTTAGTCCCCGTGTGCGGTGTTTTGTTTGCAACTTGGTTGCTGGGGGAAGACTTGACGTTAAAACTGGTTTTAGGGTTGATTGCCGTTGTAGCAGGGATATGGCTTGTTAATGCTCAACAACCCGGTAAGGAATCCAGTGAAGCCAAGAAAGGTTTTTGAGGTGAGGCTTTCCATGCTCTTCGCTTTTCCTGCGCTTTTGTTTTCTTATTATCATATTTTTTCTTATTATCATATTATCATAGCTTTATCATAGCTTTGGGAGTTGACTTCTTTTCATTTCATTGCTGTCTCAACGTTATCATCTGCGAAAACTTTTTTCGTGCCTCTAAAACATTTTCGAGTTTATCAGAGGATAAACCAGCAAGTTGTTCTATAAAGTTTTGTTTGTTGCTAAATTTTATACTTCTTATTTAATAGATGCAGTTTTTTATTTAGGAAGTTTATACGCCGGATCATCCGGAAAAGATCCGGTCTTCTCCGGGTGCGCCAGGGAAAAGGAATGACGGCACTGTAAGATACCCCGACTTCACCATTGAAGATGACGAATCAGGGATTACTTATTACTGGGAACACCTGGGCATGCTTCATGATAAAGGTTACGCCAAGCGATGGGAAAGAAAACTGGAATGGTATAAAAACCAAAACATTTTACCCATTGAAAAAGGTGGGGGAGAAAATGGTACCCTTATAATAACTAAGGATTCTGATAAAGGCGACATAAGTTCAAAAGAAATAGAACAACTCATAGATTCTATAATTTATAAAGGTATAAAATAAATATTGTGTATATGGAAAATATTAAATGAAGGTAAAATGTAACAATTGTCGAATTAACCAATAACTTTTCTCTTGGGTGGTTTGGTATGGGCTTACCAAATTGTTTAAAAATATTGTTTCAATAACGGGGTAGCTTGAGATAGCCACCCCGTTTTTTGCCAATATAGCAAAAAATGTCGAATTATGGGTTTATGCTTATGATTGATCAATGCTCTTTTTACACATTAAAGCTTGAAATAATTTACTATAGAGGTAAAAAAACTTATGAATCTAAAAGCATATAACCAAAAAATTAAAGAAGCAAAGGGTAAATATTTCAGGCTGGTTCTGGTTTTAAGCCTCTTTGCCGAAACGAAAACAACTTTTTTAAAACGGGCCAGTGAGTCTCTTGGTTACCCATACATAAATCTCAGCCTGGCTTTAGCCGGTAAACTGGTGGATATTCCCGCCCGCAAGAGGGCCTCCCAGGTTTTGACTTTATTGAACGGTATTATTAGAGCTTACAATGAGGACGTAGTTTTCCTTGATAATATTGAGATTTTATTTTTACCCGAGCTGCAAGTAGATCCGCTAAAGGCGTTACAATTACTTAGCCGCAACAAAACCGTAGTAGTGGGTTGGACCGGAGAGTTTGATGGCGGCAGGCTCACCTATGCCAACCAGGGACACCCGGAGTTCAGGCGCTACCAGGGTTTAACCGAACAAGATTGCACAATTTTGCATGTTTGAGGGGGAAAAGGAATTGAAGTACGGTGATTTAGTGCAATTTGACCCTATAGAAACAGTGGTACAGGTAATAGAAGCAAATGATTATACCGAGGCCCAAAGGCTGGTTAAAACCTTTGTTATTTCCGACCGTATGGCCGAAAAATTGCAGGATATTGTTCTACCTCACTTGCAATTTGACGAACCCGGCGACAACAAAGCCATTTTGGTTGTAGGTAACTACGGTACTGGTAAATCGCACTTGATGTCGGTCGTATCCGCCATTTGCGAGCACGGCGATACACTGGACTTAATTCAACATGATAAAGTAAAAGAATACGCTGCCCGGATTGCTGGTAAGTTTAAAGTATTCCGTACCGAAATAGGCGCTTCCACCATGCCGCTGCGGGAAATTATCTGCCAGGGCATGACCAACTACCTGGAGAGCATCGATGTCGAATATGTTTTTCCGCCGATGGACCAGGTATCTAATACCAAAGACTATCTAATGGAAATGATGGCCCGGTTTGAAGAACTGTACCCTGACAAGGGGTTCCTGGTGGTGGTGGATGAGCTACTGGACTACCTGCGTACCAGAAAAGAACAGGAAGTCATTTTAGACCTGAACTTTTTGCGTGAAATAGGCGAAGTATGTAAATCCACCAGGTTTAGATTCATTGCCGGGGTCCAGGAATCCCTTTTTGATAACAGCAGCTTTCAATTTGTTGCGGCAACTCTAAACCGGGTTAAGGCCCGTTTTGAACAGCTGCGCATTGCCCGGGAAGACGTGGCTTTTGTGGTTGCCAACAGGCTATTAAAAAAGGATGACCGGCAAAAGGCTTTAATTCGCTCCCACCTGGAAAAATTTTACCCGCTATATAAAAATATGGCCGAACGGGCCGAAGAATTTGTTGCCTTGTTTCCGGTGCATCCCGAATACCTGAAAATATTCGAAAGCATTTACGTAGCTGAAAAAAGAGAAGTGTTAAAAACATTAAGCCAAACCATTAGTAAGCTTCTTGATCAACCGGTGCCGGAAGATGAGCCCGGGATTTTTTCCTATGATTCATACTGGGAATTTATTCTGGATAACCCATCCCTTAGAAGCATACCGGATGTGCGGACAGTTGTGGATAAAAGCCAGCGGCTGGAGAGTATTATCAATACTTCCTTTACCCAGCCATTGTATAAACCCGTCGCTTTACGCATAATCCATGCTCTGAGCGTGCACCGTTTGACCACCGGCGATATTAATTTACCTGTCGGGCTTACTGCTGCTAATTTAAGGGACGGTCTTTGCCTCCACTTGCCCATGCCCGAGAAGGACGCGGACTTTTTACTCACCACTCTGGTAACCGTTTTAAGGGAGATTCGCAGAACCGTTAGCGGTCAGTTTATTTCCCAAAACAGTGAAAATGAGCAGTATTATCTTGATATAAACAAGGATATAGATTATGATTCCGAGATTGAAAAGAAAGCAGAACATCTCTCCGAAGACACCTTAAATAGATATTACTTTAGTGTCCTGACCCAGATTCTGGATTTGGGCGAATCAATGGTTACCGGTCACAGGGTTTGGGAATATGAACTGGAATGGAAAGAAAAGAAAACTTCCCGCATCGGCTGGCTGTTTTTTGGCGCACCCAATGAACGGTCCACTGCCCAGCCCCCCAGGGATTTTTATATCTATTTCTTAAAACCCTTTGGCGAGAACGGTTTTGAAGATGAGAAAAAACAAGATGAAGTGTTTTTCAAATTAACCCGGCTTGATGAAAAATTTGTTACTGCTTTAAAACTATATGCCGGTGCGGTGGAAATGGCTACCATATCCCAGGGTGAAAGCAAGCGAAGCTACAACGAAAAAGCAGCCAAACACCGCAAGGATGTAGCTAATTGGATTAAGAATAATTTAACCTCGGCCTTTGAAATTACTTATAAAGGTGTCACACACAAGTTTGTCAACTGGCTTAAAGGCGCCGGTTCGGGTAAAGATACCAGGGAATTGATTAACACTGCCGCATCAAACCTGCTGTCCACATATTTCCATGAGCAAGCGCCGGATTACCCTATTTTTGCGGTTCAAGTTACTTCAAAAAACCGGGACCAGTATGCCCAGGACGCTATTCGCTGGATTGCCACCAATATTAAAACCGACATCGGGGCCAAAATGTTGGATTCCCTGGAGCTTTTGGAAGGAAACAACTTAAAGCCGCTAAATTCCCGTTATACCAAGTTCATTTTAGACCGGTTAAAGAAAAAAGGCGCCGGTCAGGTGGTTAACCGGAACGAGTTAATCCAGCCCATTTATACCATAGATTATGCCGTGGCTTACCGGCTGGAACCCGAATGGGTGGCGGTATTACTGGTGGCCCTGGTTTATGACGGAGCCGTAACCTTGGCTTTGCATGGCGGCAAGTATGACGCTTCCAACCTTGAGGAATTGGCCAAAAAACCATTAAAAGATATTATTGATTTTAAACATATCGAGCCGCCCAAAGATTTGCCGCTCCCTGAGTTAAAGGAACTCTTTGAATTTCTGGGGCTGCCTCCGGGGCAAATTGTCAACCCGGCTACCAGGGATGAGGCTGTGCAAAATATGCAAAAGGAAGTAACCAATTTAGTACAAACTGTGGCCACCCTGCAGCCCCAAATAACCAACGGTATCCAAAGTTTCGGCATTAACTTTTTAACGGAATCGGAAAAGGAAAAAGCCAGGAAAAAACTGGATAGTCTTAAAAACTTCCTTGAATCTCTGCAGGTTTATAAAACGCCTGCCAAGCTAAAAAATTTCCGCTATTCGATAAAGGAGATCAAGGAACAAGAAACCGCCAGGCAAATTATGGCCCGGCTTTCTGAACTGCTGGCTTTGAAAAGGGAAACCGACAGCCTGGCCGCTTATATATCCCAGGCGGAAATGGCCCTGCCCGGCGACCACCCGTGGGTGCAGGAGCTGCAAGACCAGCGCCGGGAACTGGCCGGTTTGGTCGTTGGCAGGGAAGTAGACAATACCGTCAAAAAGGAAATTCTCACCCGTTTAAAGAGTATAAAAGAAAACTATATCAATGAATACTTGGGCCTGCACAAAAAGTTTCGGCTGGATGTCCATGATGATACTAAAAAGAAAAAATTATTGCAGCACGATGACTTAAAGAAATTAAACAAATTAAAGGAAATTGAGTTGATGCCCAAGGGGCAGTTACAAGCATGGACCGATGAGCTGGGTAGGTTGAAGCCATGTTACAGCCTGGTCAAAGAAGATCTTCAAAATACCCCGGTATGCCCGCACTGTTCCTTTAATCCCGCCCGGGAAGCGGGCGACAGGCCGGTACACGGGCGGGTGGAACAGCTGGAAGAAGCCCTGGATACAATGGTAGCAGAATGGACCAATACGCTGCTGGAAAACCTGGAGGATCCCGTTGTACGGAATAATATACCGCTGATAACCAAAGAAAGCGCCCGAGCCAGGGTGGAGGAATTTTTAAACACCAAGGTTTTGCCGAATGACTTGGACAGCGAATTCATTAAAGCGGTACAGGAGGTACTGCGGGGCCTGATTAAGGTAACTCTGACCCTGGATGAGATAAAATCAGCCCTTTTGGCCGGCGGCAGCCCCTGTACCATTGATGAATTAAAAAGCCGGTTTATTAAATACCTGGATAGCAGCATAACAGGCAAAGACGCTGCTAAAGTAAGAATAATATTAGAATAAACGGGGTGCGATGGACGTGGAAAAGAAAAAGCTGACCAAAGAATTACTGGACAAAGTAAGGCATATAGAAGGTTTTCCCATCGGGCGGGACGAAGATATTATTGCCTTGTCCGACCCGCCCTATTATACCGCCTGCCCCAACCCGTTTATCGAGGATTTCATCAAGGAACACGGCAAGCCTTATGACGAGGCTACTGATGATTATCACCGGGAACCTTTTGCGGCTGACGTGACGGAGGGCAAAAACGACCCCATTTATAACGCCCACTCCTACCATACCAAAGTGCCCCACAAGGCAATTATGCGCTACATTTTACACTATACCGAGCCGGGAGATATTGTCTTTGACGGCTTTTGCGGTACGGGTATGACCGGGGTGGCGGCTCAAATGTGCGGCAACCCCGACCCTGAATTTAAGATGCAAATTGAAAAGGAAATGGGCCCGGTTAAATGGGGGGCCAGAAAAGCCATTTTGTGCGATTTATCCCCGGCGGCCACCTTCATTGCCTATAACTACAACAACCCGGTGGACGTGGAGGAATTCGAGCGGGAAGCAAAACGCATCCTGGCGGAAGTGGAAAAAGAATGCGGGTGGATGTACCAGACCCAGCATACCGTAAACGGTAAAGTAATAAAGGATGCGGACGGTAATCCTGTGATGGGGAGGATAAACTATACTGTTTGGTCCGACGTGTTTGTATGTCCCCAGTGTAGTGGAGAAGTGGTATTCTGGCACGCGGCAGTGGATAAAAAAGCAGGCAAAGTAAATAAAGAGTTCCCGTGCCCCCACTGCAGCGCTTTACTAAACAAACGCAATATGGAGCGGGCATGGGTAACCAAGTTTGATAAGGATATTAATGAAACCATCCGCCAGGCCAAGCAAGTACCTGTGCTGATTAATTATTCGGTAGGAAGAGAGAGGTATGAAAAAGAGCCAGATGGGTTTGACTATGAGAATATTAATAAGATCGAAAGCATGGATGTTCCTTATTGGTATCCGACGGATAAGATGCCGGACGGTTACAATACCGAACAACCCAAACATTCTCATGGATTAACTCATGTGCATCATTTTTATACTAAACGGAATTTATGGATATTAGGAGCATTAAGGAACCGTGTAAAACAATCAAAAAATAAATCATTACAGTATTGGCTCAACTCTATTGATCACGGAGTAAGTAAAAGGGTAAAACATGGTAATTGGTCATTCCCTATGAGCGTCCTTACTGGGACGTTGTATATACCTGCTTTAAGTAGGGAAAATAATCCATTATATTTTTATGATACAAAATATAAGAAGCAGATTAAAGTTCTTTCTTCAACAAATGCCCGCGAAAATATAGTAACTTGTCAATCGTCAACAACAATGTCAATTATAAATAATTCTATTGACTACATCTTTACTGATCCACCTTTTGGTGGAAATATTATGTATTCTGAGTTAAATTTTTTATGGGAAGGTTGGTTAAGGGTTTTTACTAATAACGAACAAGAGGCTATTGTTAACAAAGCACAAAGAAAAGGGCTCTATGAATATCAAATAATTATGGAACGTTGTTTCCAAGAATTGTATCGCATTTTAAAACCTGGTCGATGGCTTACAATGGTATTTCACAATTCCAAAAATGCCGTTTGGAATGCTATACAGGAAGCATTACTTAAAGCAGGTTTTGTGGTAGCTGATGTAAGAGTTTTAAACAAAAAGATAGGCAGTTTTAAACAGGTTACCACTACTTCGGCTATGAAGGAAGATTTAATAGTTTCTGCATATAAACCGAACACATCATTTTTAAATAATTTCGTTACCAAAGCAGGTTCAGATGAAGGAGTATGGGAATTTGTCAAACAGCATCTTGAGCAATTACCGGTAGTGGTAACTAGGGATAACTTAATAGAGGTACTCGCGGAACGACAAAACTACATGCTTTACGACCGAATGGTGGCCTTCCACCTTCAAAACGGCTACACCATTCCAATGGGTGCTGCAGAGTTCTACCAGGGACTGCACCAAAGGTTCCCCGAACGGGACGGTATGTATTTCCTGCCCCACCAGGTACCGGAGTATGAGCGAAAGCGGGCGCTGGCCCAGGGTATCGGCCAACTGTCCTTGTTTATCCATGATGAAAGGTCGGCCATTCAGTGGGTGCGGTCTAAACTAGAGGATAAACCACAAACTATACAGGAACTAACCCCGCAATTTTTAAAGGAAGCCAAGTACGTGCGGTGGGAAAAACAGTTGGAGCTATCAGAAATACTGGACCAAAATTTCTTGCAGGACGAGGAAGGCCGCTGGTATGTGCCTGACCCCAACAAACAGGCCGACCTGGAAAAACTGCGCGAAAAGGCTCTGCTGAGGGAATTTGAACAGTACAAAGAAGGTAAAGGTAAGCTCAAGGTGTTCCGGTCGGAGGCTGTGCGGGCCGGCTTTAAAGCTTGCTGGAAAAATAAAGACTACCATACAATTGTAAAAGTGGCGCAGCGTATCCCTGAATCTGTTATCCAGGATGACGCATCCCTGTTAATGTACTATAACAACGCCCTTACCAGAACAGAAGTTTAATTATCTTTTTTGTCATAAGTAATGGAAAGCACGGCAAATATTGCGTGGGTTTTAATTTAAACTTAATTTTCGCACCCTTGGAAACCGCTAAATTAATAATCCGCATGGATACTGGGTTTTTGGTCCCCTGCCTCACCAGTTATATGCTTTGAACAGAGCTATTTCAGGGAACCAGGTGCGTTATTTACTGGCTGATGAAGTGGGTTTAGGTAAAACCATTGAAGCGGGGTTGATTATCCGGGAGCTAAAACTGCGTGGCCTGGTAAAGAGAATTTTAATCGTGGCCCCCAAAGGCTTGGTAGCCCAGTGGGTGCAGGAAATGAAAAATCATTTTAACGAAGATTTTCATTTGCTTATCCCCGGGGAATTAAGTGCCTTGAGCATTATACCCGGTCAAGCGAACCCCTGGCAACAGTACAACCAGGTAGTGTGCCCGATGGACGCTATCAAGCCCGTTGAGTCGCGCAAGGGCTGGAGCAAAGAACAACTGGCCCGTTACAACCAGGAGCGGTTTTATAGTGTAATAAATGCCGGCTGGGATTTAGTGGTTGTGGATGAGGCGCACAGAATGGGCGGCAGTACCGAGGTGGTGGCCCGGTATAAGTTGGGCAAAGCGTTATCAGAAGCAACTCCATATTTATTGCTTCTTACCGCCACTCCACACCAGGGTAAAACAGACGGCTTTTACAGGCTGATGACGTTAATTGATAGAGATGCTTTTCCCAATGCCAGTGCCATTGTTAAAGAACAGGTAGCGCTTTATGTTATTCGCACAGAGAAAAGGGAAGCCATAGATGCACATGGGCGTAAACTTTTCCAACCCCGCATTACCAAACTGGTGCCGGTTAGCTGGGAAGCCCGCCATGCCGAACAGCAAAAACTTTACCATGCGGTTACCGAGTATGTCAGGCAGGGTTACAATCAAGCTTTGCTGGAAAAGAAAAATTATATTGGCTTTTTAATGGTGCTTATGCAGCGGATGGTGACCAGCAGCACCAGGGCTATACGGGAAGCGCTGGAGAAACGCTTGGAGGTTTTAAAACAAATACCGGATATTGATGTTGACCCGGATATAGATTTTTGGGAACTGGACAGCCAGGAAATGCTATGGAATCGTTGTTGAAGATGTAACCTTCGGGGGGCAAGAGCCTGGTTGGGGTATTGGTAAAAAATTGACGCTCCAGGAAGAAAAAATACTGAAAATATTAATGGCCCGGCATATTTTTGTACCGGGCGAGCCGGTACCAGTTCTGCAGCTTAAAGATTTGCCGGAAGGCATTAAAGGGTACTGGTCCCTTTGGGGAATTGGCCTTAATGGCACGGACCAGAGAATGGATAGGGTGTTTCCTGTTTTTCTGTCCGAAGAGGGTAAGTCTTATTTACCAACTGCCAAGTACATTTGGGACAGGTTTATGGATAAGGGACAAGAGATACATTTTATAGGTTTTAAAAAGGGCGACGATGTTTTAGAAACCTTGGAAGAAAAAATAAAACAACATGGCTATAGCCTTTTTAAAGAAATAGAGCAGTTATACCGGCAAAGGCTCAATCGGGAAAGAGAAAAAGGTGAATTGGCTTTTCGTTTGCGCCGGGAGGCAATTTCCCGTTTGGGGCTTAAAGGGGTAAGGGAGCACCGGCTTAAACAGCTGGACCGGGAGGAACATCTCTGGAGGGGGCGCATGGCTCAAAAGGAGAATTTTATTCCGGAATTAACTCCGGTATGCCTGGTTTATGTGGAGGGCTATTAAATGCTTTGGTATCAAAGGGTATTGGAAAAGTTCAATTTAGAAATGCACAGAATTATTCTGGTAGCGGACCCTGATGGAATTCTTCAGGAGGAAAGTATTCTGGGTAATTTGACCGGACAGGGCTTTGAAGTTGTAGAATATAACGACCCGGTTGCTTTCCGGTATGTTTATGAAGCTGAGTTTCGAGACCAAACCGATCGCAAATTAATTGTGCAAGTGCGGGATCATAATTTAAATGTCTTGCCCTATGATGTGCTGCAGGTTGGGGTACCTGTTAGCTTGAGTTTGGCTGAGTTTTTCCCCAGGTTCAGTTACCCGGTGCTGAAACAATTGGATATGGATGTAATAGGTGCTTTATACCAAGCTTATTCCGAATATGATGGAGGAAAGCTGGGGGATCAGGGTACCAGGGAGTTTGTGTTACAGCATGTCTACGAATTGGTTCCCGGTTTAATCAAAAACATTGAACAGTTTATCAGGATATTAATTTCCTTACATTATCGTAAGGTTCAATTATCAGAGGATTTAATTGAATTTATCAATGAAAAACTGCAAGGCAAAGAATTTTTTACAGGTATAAACGGAGCAAAATTATTAGCCGGCCGGGAGGAATTCTGGGGCTTTTTACAAGAACAGTGGAGACTTTTTATCTACAATAAAATTAAAGGCGGCGGTCAAACGCTGGTACCCTTTGAACATAATGATATCCGGGTATATATCGATAACCTTTTCTTGGAAGGTATTTTAACGCCCGTTGATGTTACTGAGGGAGCAGACAATCTGCCCGGCTGGGCTAAAGTGGGAATTGCCGGGTATCAGGATACCCACGGGGAACAAAGGTTAACACTGCTCATTGAAAAGTTGGAGAAATTACTACACCAGGAAAACCTTTCCTACCAGCACTGGTTGAATGTTGCTCCCGTTTTGGCGGAGGCCAAGGTAATAGTGCATGAAGTCGAAAATTTGCCCCGGGCGATTAAAGATAGATTTAACGGGGTTTATCGTGAGCTTGGCAAGCTGTTTAAAGAATGGTTGCTGGTTAAGTATGGTACTCTAAGCAATTTACCTTATATCAAAAATCCTGTAATGGTGCATCATATACCGAAATTCCTTGGTTATCAGGGGAGAAAAAATGGCTGGCAAAGGTTGGCTTTAGTGGTTCTTGACGGTATGGCCTGGGACCAGTGGCTACTGGTTAAAAAGCACTTGTTGAAGGCTTCCGGGGTTAGGTTTGAAGAAGGCTCGTCTTTTGCCTGGGTGCCCACCATGACTTCGGTATCCCGCCAGGCGATTTTCGCCGGGGAACCGCCGAGATATTTTAAAGACTCTTTATTTACCACTAATAAAGAGGATCAATTATGGAAGCGTTTTTGGGAAAATGAAGGTTTTAAAGCCTTTAATATAAAACTGGTTAAGGAATTGGGCGATGGTGACGGTTCAGAATTGGATTCACTGTTATCAGATCCTAAAACACAGATTCTGGGACTGGTTATTGATAAAGTAGACAAAATGGTACACGGCCAGCAACTGGGTACCAAAGGAATGTACCAAGATATAGAGCTTTGGATGCAGGGGGGGTACTTGCAAAGTTTATTAGATAAATTACTGGCAAATAACTTTAAAGTATATATAGCCTCGGATCACGGAAACGTGGCGGCAGTTGGCCAGGGTAAGCTTAACCAGGGGGTATTGGTAGATAGTAAGGGTGAAAGATTTAGAATTTATCAAAACCAGGAGTTTTTGCGAGAAGCGATGGAAGAAACAAAGTCCATTGCCTGGCCAAATAAATACGGTTTACCGGAAGATATTCACATATTGCTGGCGGAAGATGAAACTGCATATATTACCAAGGGCAAGAGTGTTGTAAGCCACGGTGGTATAAGTATTGAAGAAATTATTGTGCCATTTATTAGACTGTGGAAGGAAGAGCAGCATTGAAGCGAATAGGCATGGAAAAGAAAATCCAGCTGGATTGGTTGGATAAACTGGCTTTTTTATATAACGATGAAAGAGATGCTAAACGTATAAAAGAACAAATGGATGGTTATTTATCAGACATAATAAAAGGTGGTGAATCGAGGCGTAAACATATCAATGTTTTAATGAGAATATGGGTTTCGGTGCCTGAGGAAGATGTTTCCTTGCGGGATCAGGCTCTGCAGTTTTTACGCAAAGTAAAAACAGAAGAACGGCTAGCGTTGCACTGGGGCTTGTGTTTACTGGCTTACCCCTTATTCAGGGATGTTACCACTGTAATCGGACGGCTATTATCCCTGCAAGATGAAATAACCCTGGCCCAGGTGCACAAACGGATTATTGAAAGCTGGGGAGACAGGAGTTCATTAAATTGGGCAGTGCAGCGACTGCTCCGTTCGTTATCTCTTTGGGGGGCCCTTAAGGATACTGACGTAAAAGGTGAATATGTTGCTGCTAATAAAATAGTGATTGAAAATGAAGAACTTAAACTATGGCTTTTGGAATGCTATTTGCGTTGTATTGACCAAAGAACGATAACCTATCAAAGCTTAATTAGCGCTCCGGCTTTGTTTCCTTTTGATATAAATGTAAAGTTGGGGGAGTTACTAACGTCAGATAGATTTGAAGTTAACCGGCAGGGTTTAGATGTAGATGTGGTGGAATTAAGATGATTTGATTTGAGATTTGGGAGATGGGAGCCTACGCCAGGGCCATGTAATTACAAAGGGCAAACTCCAAAGGGAGGGAATGACAGTGGACGGCACAAGTATTAACAACCTGCAGCTCGGGGACGAGGTAAACGGCGCTTATGCACTGCGCGGCAAGAAATTACTGCCTTACCGGGATGGAACAGGGTTTTTCCTCAGGCTTACCCTGGCAGACAAAACGGGCCGGGTGGAAGGCCTGGTATGGGAACAGGCGGAAGAAGTCAACAACTGCTGCCGGGCCGGCGATGTAGTCAAAGTAACCGGCCGCGTCACCGAATACAACGGGGCCATCCAGCTGAACCTGGCGTCCGTGGAAAAGTGCCCGGATGACCAGGTGGTGCCGGAAAGGTTTATTCCTTCAACCGGCGTCACCAGGGAAGAAGTACGGGAAACCTGGCTCAACATCGCGGCCACCATCAAAACAACGCATTTAAAGCAGCTGCTTTTGCTGATGGCCAATGACCACAACCTGATGGAAGCTATGGCCGGGAGCCCGGCCGCCAAGCACAATCACCACGCCCTGCTGGGCGGGCTGTGGCAGCACAGCATGGGTATGGTCAAGGCCGCCGAAGGGGTGGCGGCGGCTTATCCCCGGGTTGACCGGGACCTGCTGGTCACGGGGGCCTTACTGCACGATATCGGCAAAATAGAAAAATACCGGGTCCGGGCCGATATAGATTATACCGACGATGTTTCACTTGATAACATTATTACCTATTTATTTCGATTAGGGAGATACCTTTTATTTGGTATACGATAATCTGCGGTGGGAACGTAGTTTGGTAGTTCTTTGGGCGGCGGAACCGAGAAAAACACCTGGTAGTGCTCACGAAATTTTCTTTTGTTAATACAGCATAGCCTAAACTCGTTGCCGGATCCGCAGGGACATTGTTCATTCTGACCCACACCAGGGTACAGCGGCTCATCCGTTTCAATCATGATCCTATCATAGTCCCATGCATGCCACGGGGAACGCAGCCCATCAACTACATATTTTATTAGAGCGTAGTTGTATGAGCCGTCCTGAGGAAAAACCACAGAATACTTCTGGACCGGGTTTTCTACTAATGAAACCTCTAAGAAATCGGCCCCCGTAATCTTCCATACACATAACTCTCCGTCGTAAATTTCCCCCTTGATATGACCACATCCGCCACGGAGCTTGATGACTTCATCACAAATCGAACAACGGGCCTCTTTCACTATAAAACCCGGACTAATAAACAACCGGTAAGGGAACAGAAATTGGAATCGTGGGTAATGCTCTCGGATGAAATTGAGTCCAAATTCGCTGTCCTCTTCTCGAAAATGTCGGTCAAGTGATGCTAATTGAATCTCACACCGCTCAAAATAACACCAACCTCCGTAGAAATTATCTTGACGGCATAGAGTGAACGCTGTGATGAAATAATCCTGCACTTTGCCAGCCGTCTCCAAGCACCAAATGGTTTTGGCAAAAGTCTGGTTTTTTTCACTAACAGCCGCAGCTTTTAGCGCCTTAAGATTTTCCCAAAACTTCTCAGGTAACGTATCCATATCGCGTTCGACATAAGTTCTCAGCATTGTGTAAGGCTCATGCAGGTCCGAGTTGTTACGAAGAAGGTGCATAACTGCCTCTTCAATCATTTGGATCATCCTTGAGAGCGGGACAAAAAAATAACCCCATAAGGGGCTTTTTAGTCTTTATCTTTTGTTTCTCTGGCCCAATCCCGGGCTATCCTGCCTATCTCCCGATCCGCGCTAACTTCGTTGGGGTCGTCTTCGTCAACGGGCGCAAACTGGTACAGCTCAATTACCTTTCCATTGCCTTTAAGCCTGGCTTCCCGCTTGCGCAGCAGCTCCCGGTATTCTTTCTGTCCTGCCTCGGTCATGTGCTGCAGCGCCACGTGGGCGTGGATTTCGCCGGCGCCTGCCAGCAGGTCATGCACCTGCTGCGCTTCCTTGGCCCGGTCGACCTGGTTTGTCTTTTCGTAAAAACGCCGGGCCAGGTTCAGGGCGTTCATCAGGCAGTTGATTTCCTCCAGGGTGAGCTCTACCTTCATAAATGCCGCTCCTTTCTCATATCCTGGCCTTGGATTTTTTTATCACGCGGCAGCCCGGCCGGGGGGCCGTTATATCCTACGGCTTTCTTTACACCTTGAATTCTTTAATTACTTTTCCGGGCGGCGGGACATCCTCGTCATCTTCCGTAATGGTTAAAAAGTCCTCCGGGTCGTCCAGGGTCGGCGCCCGGCCGTTGGCGGGTTTTGGCTGTTCCACACCCTGGGTGCGGGAACCGGCTACGTCGAACAGGTTGGGCTCGGCGGGCTTGATAATCACGTTCACCGGCTCGTTGGGCCGGAACTGCCGCAGCTCCAGTAAGTTTTCGTTGGTCAGCTCGATTTCGTCCAGGTTCACCCGGATGGACTGGGACCATCCGTCGGCCGGCACCCTGTTCACAATCTCGATTTTTTTGATCCGCGCTTGAAAGTCGGCTTTGCGCATATATTCTCACTCCTCAAGGTTTTTCCTTTTTCTTGTAACAATTTTTTTGCCATTCTCAGCAAATCTTTCTGCGGCCGATGTCTAGCCAAGCTTTATTTTTTGGTAAACTTATTATAGAATTGCATCACAAAAAGGGAGGTGTAATACTTGACTACCAATGATAACCTTGTCGAACAACTTGCCAGCTTGTCCCCTGATGAGCTCGAAAGTATTCTGGAGGCTTTAAAAAAACGATTAGAAAAAAACAAACAGCTAAGAGTTGCCGAAGAAATTATTGAAAGATATAAACCGGCGTTAAAGGAGCTAGCCAAGTGAAATGGTTGGAAACAGACACTGTATTAAAAATTTACGATAGAATCATCAAATCAACCGGTGGCAATTATGGTATTAGGGACAAGGGGCTCTTGGAAAGTGCATTATATTCATCACTGGCTACTTTTGGGGGAGAAGATTTATATTTGGATATTT
>CAJYBN010000002.1 GCA_913064925.1 uncultured Peptococcaceae bacterium | reverse complement strand
GAGGCAGGGTGGATTGAGCAACAATATCAAGTGGGACAAACCGGTGTTACTGTGGCACCCAAAATATATATTGCCCTGGGGATTTCCGGATCGATCCAGCATTTAGCCGGGATCAGGGGTTCGGATACCATCATTGCCGTTAATAACGACCCCGACGCCCCAATTTTTAAGGAATGCACGTACGGAATCGTGGGAGACCTTTTCAAGATCGTTCCCATATTAACGGAACCACTGCGGGAATTGCTGGCACAGAAAAAAACAGGTTTAAATAAGCGGCTTAAAGGTCGGGAGGTGATCAGCCGTGCCGGATAAATTTGATGCCATTGTGGTGGGAGCAGGGGCGGCCGGCTTGGCCGCCGCCTATAAAATGGCCGGGGAAGGCCTGTCTGTTGTAGTGATTGAGCGGGGGGACTATCCCGGGGCGAAAAATGTTATGGGCGGGGTACTTTACCGGTCTGCCATGGAGGAGTTAATACCGGAATTTTGGAAGGAGGCTCCACTGCAAAGACCGGTGGTGGAACAGAGATTCTGGCTGATGGATAGCCAATCGGCCGTTACCACCAGCTATAAAGCACAGGAATGGGCCAGGGAGCCGTATAACTGCTTTACGGTATTCAGGGGGCAGTTTGACCAGTGGTTTGCCCGTAAATGCGCTGAAGCGGGGGCGATAATCATTAATGAAACCCTGGTTGAATCCTGTATTGTGGAAAATGGCCGGGTGGTGGGTGTGCGCACGAACAGGCCCGAGGGCGATCTTTACGCTAATGTAGTGGTATTGGCTGACGGGGTCAATTCCATGTTGAGCAAGCAATTAGGCTTTCATAAAGAATGGGAACCCCGGCAAGTGGCGCTGGCGGTAATGGAGGAACTGAAATTACCTTCCGAGGTAATTGAAGAGCGTTTCAATCTCGACCCGGGCATGGGAGCCACCATTGAAATCTACGGAGACAGCACCCTGGGTATGGTGGGTACGGCATTTATTTACACTAATAAAGAGCATATTTCCATTGGCGTTGGCGCGCTGCTGTCCCAGATCAGGCAAAGGAAAGTGCGCCCGTACGAGCTACTGGAATATCTAAAAAGCCACCCAATGGTACGCCCTCTAATTAAAAATGGAAAACCGGTAGAATACTACGCCCATTTAATTCCCGAAGGGGGTTATAATGCCGTTCCCCAATTGGTAGGTAACGGTGTGGTGGTGGTAGGAGATGCTGCCCAGCTGGTTAACGGTATTCACCGGGAGGGCAGCAATTTGGCCGTGACCTCCGGCCGCCTGGCGGCTGAAGCTATTATCCGGGCTCATAAGATGGGTGCATTTACGGCCCGGGAGTTGTCCACTTACGAGGAAAATTTGCGAAATAGTTTTGTCATGAAGGATTTAAAGAAATATAAAAATGCTTCTCACTTGCTGGAAACTAACCCCCAGTACCTTAATGAATATATTCCGTTTACCAATATGGCCCTGCATGAAATGCTAACGGTGGACGGGATAAGTAAATGGCAAAAACAAAAAACAATTAAAGAGCGGGTCTTGCAACAAAGATCCCTGTTTTCTCTAGGTAAGGATCTTTATAAAGCGTGGAAGGCGGTGAAATAGTGAAATCTGAACCGGCAATAAATAACAAACCTCTTAACATTGAGGTTAATCTCGATGATAAACTATTTTTAAACCGCTGGAAACCGGATGAGGATTCCCATTTGGCGATAATTGATCCTTCGGTGTGCGCCGGTAAGTGCCCCGGCAAAGATTGCACGGTGTTTTGCCCGGCGAAGGTTTATGAATGGAGGAACGGGCGCATGACAATTGGTTACGAAGGATGCCTGGAATGCGGAGCCTGCAGGATTGCCTGTCCCCACGGCAACATCCGCTGGCGTTACCCCCGGGGAGGATACGGGGTTCAATTCAGGCTCGCTTAGTAGTGAAAATAAAGAAGCATCCACTTAGGCGGGGTGGGGGTTTCTTTATTTTTTATCCGGGTAAATTAGCATGAGATGTTTAACGCTACCGGGCATGGTTTACGGGGTTATAGTATCCAGGAAAAAAAATCAGATAAATTTTTCTTGACCTGCAATGTAAGTAAGTTATAAAATATAAAAAAATAACCATAATGTAAAAGTGATGAAGGGGAAAAGTAGGCGGAACACAGCTTTTTCAGGGAGGAAGCGCCAGGGACTGCAAGCGCTTCTAAAGTATGATCCGTTGAAGTTCTCCCCCGAACTGTCGGGCTGAAACCAAAGGGCAAGTAGGCTCGAACGGAAACTTCCACCGTTAAAAGGAAGGGGGTATAAGGAATATTTCCCGTACCCTGCTTAATGAGTGGGTCTATTTTAGACCAATGAGGGTGGTACCGCGAAAATAACTTTTCGTCCCTTAGGATGAAAAGTTATTTATTTTTAATCCACCTGCAGGGGATGTAATATTCCCGTACCCTTAAAGAGAGGGTTGTTTATATAACCAACCGGGGTGGTACCGCGGAAGGCCACAGCTTTCGTCCCCGCGAAAGCTGTGGCCTTTATTCATTTTAATTAGTTAACCCGGAGGTGATGTGAAGCATTTTGACCGGCTTATAACTTGTATTCACTACTAATTTTTTTAGGAGGGATAGAAAAATGATAAAGAAGACAAATTTGGCCGTTTTGCTGGCTTTATTGTTTGCTGCAAGCATACTAATTAGTGGTTGCGCTTCCGGTCAGGACGCTGCCGGCAAAGACACGCCGGGAGAAGAGCCTTATAAAATAGGAGCGGTTCTTGACATCAGCGGAAAAGCTTCATCGCTGGGCATGCCCGAGCGGGATACTTTACTTATGCTAGCTGATCAGTTGAACGCAAGCGGCGGGATCAACGGTCACCCGGTGGATTTAATCATCCTTGATAACAAGAGCGACGAAACCGAGGCAGTGCTGGCGGTTAAAACGCTAATTGAAAAAGATGTCCTGGCCGTGCTGGGTTGCAGTTCCAGCGGCCCGTCCATGGCCATGATCGATACGGTGCAAAAAGAGAAAGTACCCATGATTTCTTTGGCGGCGGCCAGCAGCATCGTTGAGCCGGTTAAGGATCGGCAATGGGTTTTTAAAACCGCCCAGAGTGATATAGTGACGGTTAACAAAATCATCGGTTACCTGAAGGAACAGGGTATAACCAAAGTGGCTTTTCTTTATATGAACAATGCCTACGGTGACGGGGGTAAAAAGGCGTTTGCCGCCGCGGCGCGGGAAAACGGTATTGAAGTTGTGGCCGAAGAAAAATTTGATGCCAGTGACAAAGACATGACACCGCAGCTAACCAGGGTAAAGGCCAGTCCGGCACAGGCTGCGGTAGTGTGGGCGATTCCGCCTTCCGCTTCGATATTAACCAGAAATTTCCGGGATATAGGGCTCTCAATCCCGCTCATACACAGCCACGGCGTGGGCAACCAAAAGTTTATCGACCTGGCCCAGGATGCCGCGGACGGCGTAATCCTGCCCATTGGCAAGTTAACTGTCGCTGACCAAATTCCGGACAGCGATCCCCAGAAAAAGGTACTCGAAGGCTACATTAATGATTACAGCAAGAAATATAATGCACCACCCAATTCCTTTGGCGGCTATGCCTGGGACGCCTTCAACCTGCTGGTGAGCGCCATTGAAAAAGCCGGCCCGGACCGCGCGGCAATTCGGGATCAGCTTGAGAAGACCCGGGGATTTATAGGTGTATCGGGCGTGTTCAACATGTCCCCGCAGGATCACAACGGCCTGGATGAAGATTCAATGGTCCTGGTTCAGATTCAAGACGGTAAATGGAAACTCTTAGAATAAGAGGTGTTTCCTTTGCATATCGCTGATCAACTCTTGCAGCTTCTGTTTACCGGGCTTACCCTGGGAAGCATATATTCCTTAATTGCTTTAGCGCTGGTTACCACCTTTAATATAACCGGTATCCTAAACCTGGCGCAGGGGGAGTTTGTTGCTCTCGGGGCGCTGCTGGCCGTCAGTATGTACGCAGCTGGGATGCCCATGGCGGCAGCGTTCACCGTTTCGGTACTCCTGGTGGCGATGCTGGGAGGATTTCTTGAGCGTTTTGCGATCCACACGGCGCGCGGGGCGTCGGGCCTTACCCTGATCATTATCACCATTGGCCTGTCCATATCCCTGCGCGGCCTGGCACTCCTGATTTGGGGCACAGAAACATATTCACTCCCCGCCTTTTCCAAGGGCGGCCCCCTCTTTATCGGGGGGGCCGCTGTAAACCCCCAGAGCCTCTGGATTTTCGGCCTTACGGCGATAACTCTGGCCGGGCTGTACGCCTTTTTCGAACTGACTTATTGGGGTAAGGCCGTAAAAGCTTCCGTGATCAACCGGGCGGCAGCCAGGTTAGTGGGTATCAACCCCCATACCGTATCTTTCCTGGCCTTCACGGCAAGCGGCGCACTGGGCGCGGCAGCCGGTATCTTCATCGCCCCGATTACCATGACGACTTATGATATGGGATTCATGCTGGGGCTTAAGGGTTTTGTGGCTGCGGTTATCGGAGGACTGAGCAATGTCGGCGGGGCTGTGCTGGGAGGAATTCTTCTCGGCATTTTAGAGTCTTACAGCGCCGGGCTGATCTCTTCCGGGTTGAAAGATGCCATCGCCATAATCATTCTGCTTGCAGTTCTCTTGATCAGGCCTGAGGGTATTATCGGGGCAATCAGGGAACGGAAGATTTAGCTGGGCACTTTTAATAGCCAATTAACCAGGATACTAACGAAGGGCGCTTAAAGCAGAGGTGTTTTGCTTAATGTGGAAAAAAGCTATTTTACGGCCGGCAGCCGTACTGCTTCTTTTTGCCGTTCCACTGCTAATAAAAAGTAATTATCTCCTGAGCATTCTTATCGTTATTGGCCTTTACACGATTATCGTACAGGGACTTGGGATTTTAATGGGCTATGCGGGGCAGGTATCATTCGGCCACGCCGCATTTTTCGGCCTGGGGGGCTATACGGTGGCCATCCTAACTACGCGCTTTCACTGGCCTACAGTTTTAGCGCTCCCGGCCGCAGCCCTGTTGCCGGGGGTAATTGCAGCTATAATCGGGCGGCCGACGCTTAAACTGCGGGAGCTTTATCTAGCCCTGGCCACCCTTGGCTTTGGCATACTGGTCCACATTGCGTTCACCGAGGGGAAGGAACTGACCGGAGGCCCGTCTGGAATCACCGGCATTCCTTACCTTTCCATCGGCGGGTTAACCTTTGACAGCGATATTAAATTTTTCTACCTGGTGTGGATTACCTTATTCCTGATTCTGGCTGGGATAAACAACTTGGTCCGCTCGCGGGTGGGCAGAGCGCTCCGCGCCATCAGTGAGAGCGAGCATGCCGCTGAAAATGCCGGGATAGATACCGCCAAGCTTAAGCTCCAGGCCTTTATTTTCAGCGCCCTCCTGGCGGGCTTGGCCGGCGGGCTCTATGCATTTTATGTAACCTTTATCAGCCCGTCACCGTTTGGTTTCCATGCTTCGGTGCAGTTTGTGCTGATGGCTGTTATCGGCGGCCTGGGTACTTTTTGGGGCCCTTTGCTGGGAGCAGCGGTGGTAGTAACCCTGGGTGAATTCCTGCGCTGGGCGGTCCCGCTGGTGATACCCGGGGCGGGCGGCGAGTATCAAATTATCTTTTTTGGGCTTATATTAGTTCTCTTGATGATTTTCCGGCCTGAAGGTCTAGGTGCTTTGGGCAAATGCCTGAAATTGTCCCCGGAAAAGATGCCTGGCACGGGGATACCATCAAAGGACATTTGAGGTTAAAGAGGGAGGTTGGAAATTTGCTCCTGGAAGTGAAGGGCCTGACGAAATTCTTCGGCGGTGTTGCCGCGGTAAAGGACGTCGGGTTCAAGGTAAGCAAGGGGAGTATCTTTGCTTTGATCGGCCCGAACGGTGCAGGTAAGACTACGATTTTTAACCTGATCACCGGTGCGCTTCCGCCTGACAGCGGGACCATCAGGTTTGAAGGTCGACAGCTGGTTGGTCTTAAACCATACCAGATTGCTGCAGCCGGCATTACGCGGACCTTCCAAAACCTTCAGCTGTTCAGCGGAATGACGGTGCTGGAAAACGTGCTTACCGGCGCCTATTTAAAAGGCAGAACCGGCTTTGTCAAATCGCTGTTTTGCCTACCCAGCAAAAACAGGGAGGATAAAAGGATTAAGGAAGAAGCCCTGGCTCTACTTGAGGAGATCGGGCTGGAAGAGGCGGCGGGCCTGCCGGCAGCGGCCCTGCCTTTCGGGCAGCAGAGGCTTCTGGAAATAGCCAGGGCGCTGGCCTCCGGCCCCCGCCTGGTGTTGCTCGATGAGCCCGCTGCGGGGTTAAACAGTACGGAAACCAGGTCCCTGGCCGCTTACCTCAAAAAACTAAGGGAAAAAGGCTTAACCATGCTTCTGATCGAGCACGACATGGAGACCGTTATGGAAGTCGCCGATCGTGTTCTTGTTTTAAATTTTGGTCATGTCATCGCGGAGGGGACACCACAAGAAGTCCAGGCTGATCCGGAAGTGATTAAAGCTTACCTCGGGGAGGATGATCAGGTTGCTTAGAATACAAGCACTGGATGTCTATCATGGATACGTGCAGGCAATCAGGGGGCTATCCCTGCACGCCAAGGAGGGTGAATTGCTCGCCATTCTTGGTGCCAACGGGGCCGGTAAGAGCACTTTGCTTGAGACACTGGCCGGCTTGCACAGGCCGGCAAAAGGGGACATATTGCTTAATGGAAAATCCATAGCCGGAAAACCACCGGAATATCTAGTCCGGCAGGGCATCAGCCTGGTGCCTGAACGAAGGGAAATTTTTCATTCTTTAAGCGTATGGGATAACCTCCTGCTGGGAGCATTTCACCGTTACAGGCATGCTAAACAAGAAATACACAGTGACGCAAGAGAAATACTGGAGATTTTCCCGGCACTCAAAGGCAGGGAGCGGGAGATGGCGGGGACTTTGAGCGGCGGCCTGCAGCAGATGCTTGCTATTGGCAGAGGGTTAATGGCACGCCCTAAACTGTTACTCCTCGATGAACCGTCGGTCGGCCTGGCGCCAATGGTGGTGCGGGAGATAATGGCCACCCTGGCCCGGTTGAAAAACACCGGTGTAACAATAATCCTGGTAGAACAGAATACCAGATCCGCGCTGAGAGTAGCCGACAGCGTCCTGATCATGGAAAGGGGACGGATTACCTTTAGCGGCAGTTCCGGGGAGATAATGGCTGACTCAACGGTGCAGCAGGCTTACCTTGGCAGGCGCGTACGGCCTGCCATGGCGCTGTAAAAAAATAGCATCAGAGAGAGAGGGGAAAACCTTGATGTATTGGGACCGTGAATACGAAACTATGTCGCGCGATAATTTAGCGGAATTACAGTTACAAAGATTGCAGGCCACGGTGGAAAGGGTCTACCATAAAGTTCCGTTTTACCGCCAGGCCTTTGAAAAGCAGGGGATTACTCCCCGGGATATACGTTCCCTGGACGATTTGCGCCACCTGCCCTTTACCGTGAAGACGGACCTGCGGGATAACTATCCCTTCGGTCTTTTTGCCGTGCCCATGGAGGAAGTGGTGCGGCTGCACGCGTCATCCGGGACAACGGGTAAACCTACCGTAGTGGGATACACCCAAAATGACATAAACACCTGGGCCAACCTTATGGCCCGGGCGCTGGTCATGGCCGGGGGAACGAAGGGCGATGTGGTACAGAATGCGTATGGTTACGGTCTCTTTACCGGCGGCATGGGTATCCATTACGGTGCCGAGTTACTAGGTGCCACGGTAGTGCCCGTTTCCGGCGGAAATACTGCCAGACAGCTCATGCTGATGCAGGACTTCGGTACCACCATTTTAACTTGCACGCCTTCCTACGCCTTATATCTTGCCGAAGAAGGCCGGAATCAGGGGATTGATTTTGCAAAGCTGCCTTTAAAGGCGGGGGTTTTCGGGGCCGAACCCTGGTCGGAACGCATGCGCCGGCAGTTGGAGGAGAAATTGCATATTACCGCGTTGGACATTTATGGACTCAGCGAGGTTATGGGGCCCGGGGTAGCCATGGAGTGTCCGGTAAAAGAAGGGATGCATATCTTTGAGGATCATTTTATTGCCGAAATTATCGACCCGGAAACGGGAGAACCAGTCCCCTTCGGGGAACAGGGTGAACTGGTGATTACATCTTTGACTAAAGAAGCTTTCCCCATTATCCGTTACCGCACCAGAGACATTACTGTTCTCAATCCGGAGCCCTGCCCCTGCGGGCGTACCCATGTACGCATGTGCCGGGTAACTGGTCGTACCGACGATATGTTAATCATTCGCGGAGTCAATGTGTTCCCTTCCCAGGTTGAAAGCGTGCTGCTGGAATTCGGCGAAACAGAACCCCATTACCTCTTGGTGGTGGACCGGAAAGGCACCATGGATGATCTGGAGATTTGGGTGGAACTTTCCAACCAGATGTTTAGCGATAAGGTGCGTTACCTGGAGGATCTGGAATACAGGCTGCGTTCCCGCATCAACAGTGTGCTGGGCATTTCCGCCCGGATCAAGCTGGTGGAGCCGCGTACTATTCCCCGCAGCGAGGGTAAAGCCAAGCGGGTGGTTGACAGGCGGGAGATATAAAAAATAGCTTCTGCCGCCTTATTCAAACTTTCTGACCACTACACTGGCATTTTGCCCGCCGAAACCGAAAGAATTGCTCATGGCTACCCGCACCGGCATCTCGCGGCTCTCATTGGGGACATAGTCCAGATCGCACTCCGGGTCGGGCTCTGTATAATTAATCGTGGGCGGCACTATTCCTTCCTGAATGGCCTTGATACAGGCTATTAATTCCGTCACTCCTCCGGCTCCGATCATATGGCCTGTGGCACCTTTGGTAGAACTCACCGGTATTTGGTATGCCCGGCTGCCAAAGACCTCTTTAATGGCCTTCGTTTCCACCTGGTCGCCTTGAACGGTGGAGGTAGCGTGGGCGTTAATATAATCGATTTCCTCCGGCGAGATACCGGCGCTGGACAGGGCCCGGCGCATGCAATAAATCTCACCGTGCGCGTCCGGTGCCGGAGCCATAACATGATAGCCGTCCCCGCAGTTTCCGTAGCCGGCTATTTCAGCGTGAATCACGGCATTGCGCCGGGCGGCGTGTTCAAGGGTTTCCAAAACCAGGGCGCCGGCCCCTTCTCCTATTACCATACCGTCCCGGTACCGGTCAAAGGGACGGGAAGCTTTCTGCGGCTCATCGTTGCGTACCGAAACAGCCCTGGAGGAACATAACCCGGCAAGCACCAACGCGCAGTATAATGATTCCGCTCCCCCGGCAATAATTACATCAGCGTCTCCCCGGCGCAAAATATGCAAAGCGCAGCCCACTGCATCGAGACCGGAGGCACAGGCGGTAGTAACTGTGAGATTCGGCCCTTTAATGCCGTAAAAAATGGAAATTTGTCCCGCGGCCAGGTTGGTCATCATTTTGGGCATAAAGTGGGGACTAACCCTCAACCTGCCGGTTGTAGAAGACAATTTTGCTTGTTCTTCTACAATGGTCCTAATTCCCCCGATGGCCGTACCAAAAACCACTCCCACCCGGTAGGGGTCCTCCCGGTTAAAATCCAAGCCGCTGTCGGCCGCGGCCATCTGGGCAGCGGCGAGGGCAAAATGAATGAACCGGTCGGTTTCCCGGGCCAGTTTAGCAGGCATAAAATCAGCCGGGGAAAAATTTTTTACTTCGGCACCAATGCGGCACGGCAGGTTGGAGGCGTCAAAAAGGGTAATTTTATCCACTCCGCACCTGCCGGCAATCAAGTTGTGCCAGTATTCCTGAATACCAAGGCCTATCGGGGTTACCGCCCCCATACCAGTGACCACTACTCTGTTCAACCGCCATTCACCTCCGGTTTATCTAATTCAATAAAACTCTTAAGAATCTGTAGGAAAAAAAACTAAATTATAGAATTTCTATGGTAAAAGTATAAAACATGAGCAGGAGGTATTGCAAATGCCCGACAGGTACACATACGACGTTACCATGTTTAAAGACTATTTCGAGCACGAATTTACCTATCTGAACGGTTTTCTTCGCAACGTGCGCCGCTACGCGAAAAAGACCGCCTTAACCTGCCCGATCAGGGAAAAAAGCTGGTCTTACGCGGAGCTGAACGCTGAATGTAACCGCCTGGCTCACGCGCTGCTGGCCGACGGCGTGCAAAAACACGACGTCGTAATGTACCAGTTGCTCAACTCCGCCGAGTTTACCTTTCTCTATCTGGCTCCGCAAAAAATCGGCGCTATCAACTGCCCCATCAATTTCCGCTTATCTGAAGGCGAAACTGCCTTTATCATCGATGATTCCAAACCCAAGGTATACTTTTACGACGCGGATATTAAAGAAACGGCGGAAAAAGCTCTGGAGATGGCCAAACACAAACCCCGCCGGGTGGTGATGGTAGACGTCAGGGGTACGGAAAAACCTTTTGCCGGTTCGATTACTTACGAAGAGTATGTAAGGGACTATTCAGATAAAGACCCGGAAATTACGCGCCCCACCCATATTTACGACGAAACCACCCGCCTGTATACGTCGGGCACCACCGGTATGCCCAAGGGGGTACCAATAAACAACATTAACGAGATATTCACAGCCCATGACGTGATCATGCATTTTCCACTGGCACCGGCGGACAAAACCATGAATATGAGCCCCTGGTTCCACCGGGGCGGCCTCCACTCGGGCGGGCCCTGTCCTACTTTTTATATAGGCGGAGAGGTTGTTGTTTTAAGGCAGTTTCACCCCCGCACCTGTCTCGAGTACGTGGAAAAATACGGGGTAACCTATTTAATCGGCGCCCCGCCCATGTTAAAACTATTACATGATTACCAGCTGAAAAATCAAAAGGATTTGAGCAAACTCAAGGGTATCATCACCATGGGCGCCCCTCTGGAGAAAGAAGCGTGTATTAAATTCCAGAAAGTGCTTACCCCCAACATTTTCAACGGTTACGGCACCACGGAAGCTTTCTGGAATACCTTTTTGCGCCCCTATGATCTGCCGCAAAAGGCCGGCTCGGCCGGACGGTCCTGCACCGACGACGAGGCCGTAGTGGTAAAAATATATCCCGATCGCCTGGCTGAACCGGACGACTATGTAGCCACCGACAACACCGAGGTGGGGGAAATTATCGTTAAGGCGCCCGCCAAGTGTGCTTACAGCTACATTAATAATCCGGATGATGCCAAGAAAGTTTTTTACAAGGGCTGGATTTATATCGGCGACCTGGGTACCTGGGATGAAAACCATTACATAACCGTAGTAGGCAGAAAGGATGACATGATCATTTCAGCGGGAGAAAATATACATCCCGTTCAGGTTGAGGAAGTGCTCAATGAGCACCCCAAGGTCAAGGAATCGATAGTAACTGGTGTACCTGACGAAACGCGGGGTGCTGCGGTGGTGGCATACGTTATCAAGGCTGATCCTTCCCTCACGGTCAAGGAACTGGACGAGCATTGCCGCAACCACCCCATGCTGGCGCTGTATAAAAAGCCGCGTTATTATAGATTTGTGGAAGAGATCCCGTTTACAGCTACTGGTAAAAAAATGCATTACAAGGTAGAGGAATGGGCGGTCGAGGATAAAAAGAAAGGATTGCTGAAAAAAGTTTAGTTAAGTAAGCAGGCACGGCCTTTAAGCTGTGTCTGTTTATTTAATTAAGAATTGGGGCGCCGGTTTTGTGACCTGGGAAAAAAGTTGATTTTTCCTTGCCAGGATCCAATATGCGGATTATAATAATATTTCTAGAAAAGTATATTGCACCTTCCACAAAATATAGAGCCAGTTGAGTTGAGAAGTACGTAGTTTGAGCTTAGCTTAGGTGAGTTTAACGACGAACTTTATCGGTACTCAACTGAGGCCGGTTTTTTATTTTTTCCCTATTTATCGAATATTGACATGTTACATTACGTCTTATTTAATCATTTTTTGGTATTTATTGAAAGGAGTTTTAGCTTAAATGTTTGGCTGGGCGGGTAGAAGGTTAAGAGTTGACCTTAACAGCGGCCTGACTTCAATTGAAACAATTGCTGAGCACACTTTAGCGAATTACCTGGGCGGGAGAGGTCTTAATTCCAAAGTTATACTTGATGAAGTTTCTCCAGGAACTGACCCGTTGGGGCCCGATAATGTTCTGGCCATTGGTATTGGGCCGTTCAACGGGACAATTGTTCCTACGTCCGGAAAACTTACCATTAGTGCCAAATCGCCGTTAACGGGAATTTTCGGTGATTCCAATACGGGAGGCTATTTTGGTTCAGAGTTAAAATTTGCGGGTTTTGACCAAATTGTTATTACCGGGCGGTCTTCTACACCTGCGTACCTGTACATAAAAGATGACCATGTACAGGTACGCGATGCATCACATCTCTGGGGAAAAAACACCTGGGAAACGGAAAGGATGATTAAGGAAGAACTGGGAGATGAAAGAGTAGAAGTTCTTTCCATTGGCCAGGCAGGTGAAAACCTGGTAAGATTTGCCGGTGTAGTTAATAATATGGGACGGATTGCCGCCCGAGCCGGTATGGGCGCGGTAATGGGATCCAAAAAACTTAAGGCTATTGCAGTACGCGGTACTGGCAGCGTTGAGGTGGCCTATCCCGACAAATTTGCGGAAGCTTGTTATAAGGCCCATGACAAAATTAAATCAGCCTCTTTTTATAAACCACTGCATACTTCAGGCACTTTGTTTTTGCTCCGGCACACCAATGAAGTCGGAAGGCTGAATACGCGCAATTCCCAGCAAGGATGGTTTGAAGGTATTGAAACTTTAAATGCTGAGCTTTTCCACGCACAATATAAAATTAAGAATCGTGGCTGCGCCAGTTGCCCGATTCTTTGCGGGCATGCTTACCATATCAAGAAGGATGGCCGCCGTTTGGTCGGCAATGCTGCGGAATATGAAAATATTGCTGCTTTGGGAGCCATGTGCGGCAATGCCGATTTAAAGACAGCGTTGCTGGCAAGTACTCTGTGTGACCAGTATGGGCTGGATACTATTTCAACAGGGTCAGTAATAGCTTTTGCCATGGAACTATGGCAGCGGGGGATGTTACCGGGTGAAGATATAAAAGGCCTTGATTTGAGCTGGGGGCATCAGGATACGATTATTTCCCTGGTTAATCAGATTGCTCTTCGTGAAGGGTTTGGCGATATCCTGGCTGAAGGGGTGCAAAAGGTAGCCGAGAAATACCCCGGTTCCGAACAGTTTGCCATGGTTATCAAAGGTATGCCTACAAATGTCGGGGATTATCGGTCTACCAAAGGGGGGGCTTTAGCCCAAGCGGTTAGTACACGGGGGGCGGATCATTTGCGGGGGTCCCCTGTCCTGGAATACCTGGGCATCACTCCGGAAGAAAGCGAGGCCATTTTTGGAAACATTATTGGTAAAGATAAAGCTAGAAGCGTAGTTGACTATCGAAATTATTACGGTAAAGGGTCCCTGGTAGCTTGGTCGGAAAATTTCATGGCGGTGGTGGACTCCGCGGAGTTCTGTAAAGCAGCAAGTTATTGGGCAAGTCTCGATTTCCTCGGGCCGAGTGATGTACAAGCTATGCTAAATTCGTTAACCGGCTTTAATTTTAGCGAAAGTGATCTGTTTAAAATCGGAGAGCGGATCTACAATATTGAAAAAATATTCAATGTTAGAGAAGGTATGCGTCGAAAGGACGATACCTTGCCGGTCAGGTGGTTCACCGAAAAACAGCCTGCAGGGCCTTCGAAGGGTGAATTAATAGAGGCCGGTAAATTCGAAGAAATGCTCGATGAATATTACGAGTTCAGGGGTTGGGATAAAGAGGGTATTCCCACAAAAGCAAAATTACAAGAATTGGGCCTGCAAGATTATGCCCCGGATCAAAATTAAGCCTGCCCTGTACCGGCCCAAAAAATGAAATTACCAGCCAACCGCAGTATGTAAGAGCAGGGGGTAAATAATTAATGAGGTATTTAACCGTTTTATGGGCTGACAAAGACCAGTGTGGGGGTTGTCGCCTTTGCGAGTTGGCCTGCTCTTTAAGACATGAGGGTGAGTGTGCTGCAGAAAAGGCGCGCATACGCATTATGAAAAGGGACGATTGGGGTCTGGATTTGCCTGTTTATTGCCGCCAGTGTTATAAGCCCAAATGTGTGGCTGATTGCCCTACGGGTGCACTAACTAAAAATAAGGTGACTGGGATTGTTGAGATAAATGAGGAAGAGTGCATTGGTTGTTTTGAATGTGTTGCTGCTTGTCCGTTCGGCGCTATATTTATACATCCCGAAAAGAAAACCATTGTCAAGTGTGATCTCTGTGGCGGGTCAGATCCGGAATGTGTTAAAATCTGCCCGCTTGGCGCCTTGCGGTTGGTGCGGTTAGAGGATTTAGGGAAGCATAAGCGGGAGTTGTTATTGACTAAGGCAGCTTTTCGCCTAAAAAATCAGGATAACCAAGAAGATTGTATTTAAGTTTAACTTTGTAGTTAGATTATTAAGGTTGGGAGGAGGTAATGTATTGCTCAGTATAGGTTCGGTTAGCTGTAGTCAAGGGGAAAGCAGGAATGGGTATATCAAAGTAGCTGAGCTGGCTTATGGCGGGGAGGTGCGTGTACCGGTTACCGTTATCCGAGGCGCCCAGGAGGGCCCGGTGCTTTGGATCAATGCGGCGGTACACGGCGAAGAAGTCAGCGGGATCTTTGCCATATTAAAACTCATAAAGTCAATTAACTCTTCGGACCTGAAAGGAACCATAATAGCTACTCCTGTTTGCAACCCTTTGGCACTTAAGGGAATGCAAAAGTTTACACCGGAAGATCAGCTGGACATGGATCAGCAATTTCCCGGGCGTGAAGGCGGTTGGTTGTCGGAGCAAATGGCTTATCATTTTTTCCGGGAAGTAAAAAAACACGCCAGTTATATGGTTGACTTACATGCCCTCGGTAGTTCATACGCGGCAGTTCCTTACACTGTTTATAAGAATTTGTCAGGGGTTGCCGCGGAAACATTGGTTAAAACTGAGGAAATGGCTTTACTTATGGGTTTAAAGGCTAATTGCCGGGTAGATCTTTCTACTGCTAAAGGAGAATTGCCCGGCTCATTGCGCGGGGCTTTAGACGTGCAGTGTTTACTTAATAATATTCCGGCTATTATGGTTGAACTTGGCGCGGGCGGCCGGGTGGAATGGGAAAACGTAAACCGGGCGGTTAATGGATTGCAAAACATTTTGCGCTATTTAAGAATGTTAGATGGTGAGCCGAGGCGCCCGTCCGGACAAATGATAATTACCGAGCGTGCTTTTCTAAATACCCGCCGGGGTGGCCTTGCCGTACCAGAAGTGCAACCCGGTGACGAGATTGCAGGCAACACCCCAATTGCCCGGGTGCTGGATTTTTACGGAGAAGAGCGGGAATGCTTGGTATCCCCGGGCAAGGCTTATGTTCTTGGACTGCGCATTAACCCGGTGGTTAATTCCGGGGAAATTATTGTAGGACTCGGGCTTAAATGGGAGGAGGTAAAATAAAATGGTCTGGAACATGCCTACTTCCAGTTTTTTGTTTTATTACGTTCTACCGTGGACCAGTTTTCTCTTTGTGGTCATTTACGGCATTTTCTGGGCAATGAGTAAACGCTAGCGAAAGGGGTACAAGCTATGTGGGGCATTGTGGCTGTTTATTTTATTACATTGATTGTGGTGGGTATTTTAACAAGCCGGTTAGTTAAGAATTCCGGACAATATTACCTGGGGGGAAAACAATTTGGGCCTGTGTTTACCGCCTTTCGATTTGCATCCACCTTTGAAAGCGGTGCCATGATGGTTGGTACGCCCGGAATGGCTTACGCTTCCGGTATGCCCGCGTTTTTACAAGGATTTCTGTCACCTTTGGGGTATTTTTTTGCTTTCCGCGTTTTTGGTCAACGTTTAAAAGTGGCGTGCGACCATTTTAACACTATTACTGTTCCCCAGCTTTTGGAAAAGCGGTACGATTCCAGGACGGTCAGGGTGCTGGGGTCAATTGCTATTTTAATCGGCCTCATTGGCAGCGTTACGGCCCAGCTTAAAGCTATGGGTGAAGTATTTGCTATGCTTCTTAATATCCCCTATATGTATGCTGTGCTGATCGGTGTTTTGGTGGTTGGTATATACAGTATTTGTGGAGGTTACCTGGCTACAGCATGGGCCAACTTTATCCAGGGTGTAATTATGCTTGTTGGGGCAATTGTTTTGTTTAGTTATACCAGCATGGCTGCTTTTGGTAAAGTCGGCGGGTTTGATTTCCCGGCCCGTTTAAATGCGGAAATAGCGAAGGTTAACCCGGACATGCTTACTATAACCGGCGGCGGGCAGGTGCCTGTGCTGTTGATTATCGTGTTTATCTTTATTGCTCTGACGGTTGGACTGGCTATGCCGCAACAAGTGGTAACATTATTTAGTATGCGGGATGTTAGAGTTGCCCGAATCTCCCTGGTTATTTGCAGCTTTTTCTCGGTAATTCTCCTTTGGAGTCTGTTGCCGTCGGCGATGATGGCGCATATTATTCTGCCGGCTGTTGATAACCCGGATCGGGTCATTCCCGCTTTGGTATCCAGTGTTTTACCGGTATGGCTGGGGGGAATTTTTATAGCGGCAATACTTTCCGCTATTATGTCGACAGTTGGCAGTATCATACTCGTGGCCGCATCAGCCTTGAGCCAGGACATTTTTAGTATCGTAGCACCACAAGTTTATGAAAAACACCCGGTATTATATGATCGCATTGCAGTTGCCTTAATGGTGATTATTCCGCTGCTGGTTGCCCTTAAACCGCCGGCTATAATATTTTGGATCATACTTTTTTCATTCGGTATGATTGTGGTTACATTTTTAATGCCCATGTTCGGCACTATTTTCTGGAAGCGAGCCACTAAGCATGGAGCTATCGCCGGCATGTTGGTAGGGATGATTTTGGTTCCATTGTGGGCGATTTTGGGTGATCCGGTGATACCAGGTTTGCTGCTTGGTTTAATTGCCGGGCCGCTGGCTTTCATCATCGGCAGCCTGGTTACCCAACCCCCGAAAGAAATAGTTGAACCGCTTTGGGAGGCTTATAGCCAAATTTAATTGGTTCTCCCGGCGTATTTATTGAGGTTGAACCGGTTTAAACGGAGGGAAACGCTTGACAGAAACAGGAAAGGGTTTAACTTTATATGCCCCCCTAAACATAAACAGGAACAATATCCCCGAACTCATTAACCGGATTTACGGGCCTCAGAAAAATATGGATTTAAATAAAGATTGTGCCCTTTATTATTATCCGTTTTATCTATTTGAAGTACGTTTAGATACCAAAAGTTGGCTGGGATCCAAGTCTACAAAAGTATATTTTGCTGTCGATGCAATAAGGGGCTGTTTTACGTTAATTGCCACCTTGCTTGAACAGGGCAGCTTGAGGAACGAGGATGCATCTTTGCTCCGTCCAATTTTGTCGGTTGAAGAGGCCGGGCAATTGGGGATCCAGGCCTTTAAAGCCAGGAGCCGTTTTTCACTAAAACATATTTTTTGCGCATCGCCAAAAGCCCGGGAAACAATAGTAAACTGGCAGCTGGTATATAAGCCCTTCTGGCTGGTCGGTGTTAACGGGACCCGGGGACCAAAGGTTTCCCGCGTGATTGACGGTAGCACGGGTGAAGTAGGAGGGGTGCAGGGCTATAGATTTATACAGGGGTTTTTGGCCGTTAACAACAAAGGAAGGGAGATTAAATGATGATACAGGACTTAAGGGATTTTTTAGAGATTTTGGAACAGCAGGGAAAGGTGTATAGACTTAAGGATGCTGTTCCACTAAAAAAGATTCCTGCAATAATGCGCCAAAAGGAAAGGTCCGGTCAGACTGTTATTTTTGAAAATATTGAAGGCTTTGAGTACCCGCTGGTGAACAATATTTTGGGCGGAAGGGAATTTTTAGCACTAGCTTTTGGGTGTTCCCGCGAGGAAGTGGTGACGGAATATATTAAACGCTCCAAGAATCTTATTGAACCAAAGATAGTGCCAGACGGGCCCGTCCAGGAAGTGGTGCTGACCGGTTCCAAGGTTAATATAGAAGAATTTCCGTTTTTAATTCATTCCGAGCGTGACGCGGGCCGCTATATTACCGCGGGAATCGTGATTGCCCGTGACCCGGAGACGGGTATCCGAAATGCATCATTCAACCGGATGCAGCTCAAAGGATCCCATAAACTGGGTATTCGCATGATGCCCCCCCAACATTTGGGCCAGATTTATGAAAAAGCGGAAAAACGAAACATGCCGCTGGAAGTGGCTGTTGTGCTCGGCAATCACCCGTTGGATATGGTTGCCGCAGCTTCAAGCCCGCCCTTTGGGGTAGATGAATTTGCCATGGCGGGTGGATTCCGCCGGGAGCCGGTGGAAATGGTCAAGTGCAAAACAGTTGACCTGGAAGTGCCGGCAAGGGCCGAAATGGTAATTGAGGGGGTAGTTTATCCAAAAGAACGGGAAGCGGAAGGTCCCTTTGGCGATTTTATGGGGTACTATGTGCCGGTTATGGAAAACCACGTTCTGCATATCAAAGCCATCACCAGGCGAACAAAGCCCTTTCTGCAGGCAATTAAAGCGGGTTCAATTGAAGATACCCACTTGCTGGCTTTGTCCAGGGAGGCCAAAGTTTATGAGGCCGTGGAAGGAACCGGTGCAAAAATTAAAGCGCTTAGCCTTGTACCAATGATTTTCACCTGTTTTATCTCCATTGAAAAAAGATTTGAAGAAGAGGCCAAAAACGTATTAATGGCGGCATTTGGCAGCTACAGCTGGCTGAAGAACTGCGTCGTGGTTGATCATGATGTCGACGTGTTCGATCCGCTGGATGTATGGTGGGCGGTATCAACCAGATTTTGCCCGGAACGGGGTACCATGGTTATTCCCAGAGCGGTAGGTTTTCCACGTGACCCGCACAGGATTCATCAATCCAAGTTAGGTATAGATGCTACTGCTCCGCTGGGGCAGTGGGATGAATATGAAAGAACCACTGTTCCAAATTTTTAAACGTATAGTAACGGGTTAGTTGTGGGCGGAAAGGAAGGAGCATAATGGTTGAAACCGCGGATGTAGTAATTATAGGCGGCGGGGTAATGGGAGCCAGTATCGCCTTTCACCTGGCCAAGCTTGGGACGGGGAAAATCGTGGTTCTGGAAAAATCAGGGCTGGCAGCTGGAGCTACCGGGCATGCTGCCGGTTTGATCCGCCATCATTATTCTAACAGGTTGCTTGTTGAACTTGCTTTGTACAGCCGCAGGAAGCTGGAAAGCTTTGAAGAAGAAATGGGCGAGCCCATTAATTTTGTCCAAAATGGATTGTTGTTGTTGGTAGGGGAGGAAGACCGCCGGGCTGCTGAAGAAAATGCTGCTATGCAGAGGTCGGTGGGGGTAGAATTAGATATAATTGAGCCCGCTGAACTTAAGGAATTCTTGCCGGTAGGTTTGCTGGATACCAATGGAGTAGGGATAGGCATTTTTGATAAAAAAGCCGGTTACGCCGATCCTTACGCAGTAACAGTAGGTTATGCCAAAAGAGCTAAAGATTTTGGTGTGCGATTTTGTACCGGGGTTTTGGTTGAAGGGATTGAAATAGAAAAAAACCGTATCGCTGGTGTAATTACGGATCACGGGAAAATTGCCACCAGGCTGGTTGTCAATGCCGCTGGCCCGTGGGGTAAACGGGTTAATGACCTAATTCATATTCAAGTGCCGGTAAAGATAATGTCATTACAGCATGGCCTGCTGCTGCCGGACTGCTTTTACCATCGCATGATCCCTACCGTAATTGACAATTCGATCAAAGATAATTTATTTTTTATTAAGCCGGAAAGCGGGGGTACAATTCTGCTGGGGATGGACAAAGAGGATCCAGCCAAGGAAATTAATCCGGATAATTATTCATTTAATCCGGATATGGATACGCTTTGTGCATTAATTGAAAAAGTAGTCCAGCGATTGCCGTTCCTATCCGAGGCCCGGTTGCAAACTGTTTTTGGCGGCAGCGATGGCGTGACTCCGGACTGGAATCCGGCCATTGGTCGCCCTGCAGGACCGGAAGGTTATTTTTGTGCGATAGGTTTTAGCGGGCACGGATTCAAGTTGGCTCCGGCAATCGGCGAAATTGTAGCGCAGTTGGTACGTGACGAGAAGCCCAGTTTTGATATAAGTATGCTGGACATTAATCGTTTTGCTGAAGGCAAAATGTTTAATTCACAGCATAACGTTTTAGCCTAAGATAAATAATTTTCAGAAGCAGTGCATTTACCCTTTGTTTTAAAAAGAAGAGCGCCTCACGAAAGTGGGGCGTCTTTTTGTTATATTAAGCATTTCCGGTAAAAATAAATAAAGTATCTATAGTTGGAGGGCCGTTTATGAGTGAACAAAACATTACTGTAGATATCCTGACACCTGATGCGGTAACAGAAAAAGCCGAAAGCTTGGGAGTAAAGAAGGCCAAGTACTCATTAAGAACTACCATGATGCTGGGTATTTTGGCCGGTGCTTTTATTGCCCTGGCGGGAGAATTTTACACTATGGTGGTATTTGACGCCCAGGTAGGTTTCAGCCTGGCCAGGCTGCTGGGAGGCCTGGTTTTCTCCATGGGCTTAATTTTAGTGGTTATCACCGGAGCAGAGCTTTTTACCGGCAATACTCTATTGCTTATAGCCTATATGACCAAAAAAATTACCTTCAAAGATTTAATGCGCAACTGGCTTCTGGTCTATATCGGTAATTTTATCGGGGCCTTTGGTATAGTATTACTGGTTTATTATTCCAATCAATGGGTTCTAAAAGAATATTCCTTTGCCGTAGAAGCAGTAAAAATTGGTGTTAGCAAGGTAAGCAATGATTTTTTCACCGCCATGGTGCGGGGCATTTTGGCCAACACATTAGTGGTACTGGCGGTTTGGCTGAGTTACAGCGGGCGCACATTAACGGATAAGCTGCTTGCCGTTATTTTTCCCATCACGGCCTTTGTAGCATCGGGCTTTGAACATAGCATTGCCAATATGTACTTTATTCCCATGGCTTTAATGTTAAAAACAGTCCCTGCGGTACAGCAGGCTTTGTCATCGTCTGCCCCCCACTTGGATATTGTTCTTTTATCTGTCCCAAATGCAATCATAAAAAATTTTATTCCGGTAACAATAGGAAATATCATCGGCGGGGGGGTCTTTGTAGGTTTGGCCTACTGGTTTATTTACTTGTATAAACGGGTGGAGGAGTGATGACAGGTGCATACCGGCATAGATGAACTGCTGGAAAAATACTGGCATATCCCGGGGGGACTGGTTCCCCTGCTGCAGGAAGTCCAAAAGGTGCATGGTTACCTGTCCAGAGAAATTTTAGAAAAAATTGCTTCGGGAATGGGTATATCTTTGGCCAAGGTAGCCGGCGTGGCTACTTTTTACCACCAGTTCCACCTTACGCCCAGAGGCAGGTATATCATTAAAGTCTGTATGGGTACCGCTTGCCATGTGCGAGGAGCGGCGGAAGTATTGTTCGCGATGGAAGATGAACTGGGTATCAAGGTGGGCCACACCACACCCGACTTGACTTTTACTTTAGACCAGGTAGCTTGTTTGGGGGCATGTGGCCTGGCACCGGTGATAACGATTAATGATGAAACTTACGGTAAACTGACACCCGGTCAAGTACCCAAACTTATAGAAAAATACAGGGAGGAGGCGGCGGTGGTCCATTGAGAAGAAAAGTACTTGTTTGCGGGGGAACAGGCTGCGTCTCCTCCCGTTCCCGCGAGGTTTACGACGCACTGGAAAGCGAGCTTGCCGGCCGGGGACTGGGAGAACAGTTTGAGTTGAAATATACCGGGTGCCATGGTTTTTGTGAACAGGGTCCACTGGTGCTGGTTGAGCCGGAAGGATATTTTTACTGCCGGGTTACAAAAGAACATGTTGCCAAGCTGGTGGACAGCCTGCAGGAGGGAAGTGTGTATGAAGACCTGTTATATAAAGATCCCGACACCGGGAACCGGGTTAAAACCAGGAATGACGTGCCCTTTTACCAAAAACAAAAGCGGCTGGTACTGAAAAATTGCGGTTTAATCAACCCTGAAAGTATAGAAGATTACTTAAATGCGGGAGGTTACCGTACCCTGCAAAAGGTATTTAAAATGTCGCCGGACGCTGTCATCGATGAGGTTAAAAAGGCCGGCCTGCGGGGGCGCGGCGGGGGCGGTTTTCCCACCGGCTTAAAGTGGGAGTATGCCCGTAAGGCCCGGGGGGATAAAAAATATATTATATGTAATGCCGACGAAGGAGACCCGGGGGCTTTTATGGACCGCAGCATTTTGGAAGGTGACCCCCACCGGGTCTTGGAAGGCATGTTAACGGCTGGTTATGCCATCGGGGCCGGTGAAGGTTTTGTTTATATCCGAGCCGAATACCCCCTGGCGGTGCGAAGACTGGACATAGCCATCAAAGAAGCGCGGGAAAAAGGTTTCCTCGGCGAGAATATTTTAGGCAGCGGGTTTAATTTTGACATACATATCAAACAGGGGGCCGGCGCCTTTGTTTGTGGCGAAGAAACGGCTTTAATCGAATCCATACAGGGAAACCGGGGTATGCCCAGACCCCGCCCGCCCTTTCCGGCGGTCAAGGGCCTGTGGGATCGCCCAACCGTTGTCAACAACGTGGAAACCCTGGCCAACCTGCCAATTATTTTTGACATGGGAGCCGAAGCCTACGCTGCCATTGGAACGGAACAAAGCAAAGGTACCAAAATTTTTGCCCTCACGGGAAAGATTAAAAACACCGGCCTGGTGGAGGTTCCCATGGGCATAACTTTAAGGGAAATAATATTTGACATCGGCGGGGGGATTCCCAACGGTAAGAAATTCAAGGCCGTCCAGATTGGCGGGCCCTCCGGCGGGGGCTTATCAGCGCAGCACTTGGATTTACCCATTGATTATGACTCGCTGATCGATGCGGGAGCCATGATGGGTTCCGGCGGCTTGGTGGTCATGGACGAAGACACCTGCATGGTCGAACTGGCCCGTTTTTTTCTTTCGTTTACCAGGATGGAAGCCTGCGGCAAATGCACTCCTTGCCGGGAAGGAAACACCAGGCTGCTGGAAATATTAGAAAGAATTGTAGAGGGAAGAGGAGAGCTGCAAGATTTGGATTTATTGGAAAGCCTGGGTCATACCATTATTGATACTTCCCTATGCGGCCTGGGTCAGTCGGCACCCAACCCGGTGCTCAGCGCGCTCAAGTATTTTAGGCCCGAATATGAGATGCATGTAAAAAATAAGTTATGCCCGGCCGGTGTTTGCAAGGCCTTGCTGTCGTACCGGATTATAGAAGAAAAGTGTAAAGCCTGCGGCCTCTGCTTAAAACACTGCCCGGTTGGGGCCATAACCGGTAAAAAAGGAGAACCCCATCGCATTGACCCGGAAATGTGTAAAAAGTGCGGCGAGTGCTTAAAAAAATGTCCATTTGGCGCCATTGTACTGGCTGGAGGTGATGGTTTTGGACAAGGTCAAAGTGACCATAAACGGAACCACGTATCACGTACCCAAGCACTATACAATCTTAAAAGCGGCGGAAGAGAACGGCATTGATATTCCTACGCTGTGCTACGAGGAAAGGTTATATGTTACCGGCACCGGTGCCTGCCGCATGTGCGTAGTGGAAGTTAAAGGCGCTCGCAAGCTGATGGCGGCCTGCGCCACGCCGGTAAGCGATGGCATGGAGGTTTTAACCGAGTCGGACCGGGTAATAAATGCCCGGCGGGAAATTCTCCGGCTGCTGATAGCCAATCATGACCTGAGATGTCTGACCTGCGAGCGTAACGGGGATTGCCGGTTACAGGATTACTGCTACCGGTACAAAGTGGAAGACACTCCCTACAAGGGCGAGGTCATAGAATATCCCATTGACACAAACAACCCTTTTTTCATCCGGGATTACAGCAAATGCATCAGATGCGGCAAGTGCGTGACAGTTTGTGCGGAAATAAACGGCGCCTACGTTTACGATTTTATGCACCGCGGCTTTGAGACCAAGGTGACATCGGCTTATGACGATACCTTGCAGGAAACCACCTGTACTTTTTGCGGCATGTGCGTCAATGTTTGCCCGGTAGCGGCGCTGGTGGAAAAATCCACACTGTGGGCCGGGCGGCCCTGGGAAATAAAAAAGGTTACCACCACCTGTCCCTACTGCGGTGTTGGCTGCCAGCTTAAATTAAAGGTCAAAGACAACCGCATTATCGGGGTGGCGGCAGACAGGTCCGGGCCTAACCTGGGAGACTTGTGCAGCAAGGGCCAGTTTGGCTGGGATTACGTGCATTCCCCCGACAGGCTTACCGACCCGCTGGTTAAAAGGAACGGTAAATTTATAAAAGTTAGCTGGGATGAGGCGCTTAATTACGTGGCAGCCAGATTTAAAGACATTTTAAATGAGTGGGGCGGTCGAGCCTTCGCGGGCTTGAGCTCCGCCAAGTGCACCAACGAAGAAAATTACCTGTTTCAAAAATTCATGCGCAGCATACTGCAGACAAATAACATTGACCATTGTGCCCGCCTCTGACACAGCTCCACGGTTGCCGGTCTGGCAACGGCATTTGGCAGCGGGGCAATGACCAACTCCATCAACGAAATACTGGAAACCGATGTGATACTGGTAATCGGATCTAATACCACCGAAGCTCACCCGGTGACGGGATACAGGATTAGACAGGCCGTACAGAACGGCAAAAAGCTGATTGTAGCCGATCCCAGGAAAATTGAACTGGTGAAATACGCCGATTTATGGTTGAGACACCGTCCGGGAACTGACATTGCACTGTTAAACGGCCTGGCTCACGTAATTTTAAGAGACGATTTGTGGGATAAGCAATTTGTGGCTGAAAGGTCTGAAGGTTTTGAAGAATTTAAGAAGACTGTAGCTAAATATACGCCTGAAAGGGTGGCGGAAATCACCGGGGTAGAAGCTGGTTTAATTGAGCAAGCCGCCCGTATGTACGGCAAGGCGGAAAAGGCCACCATTATTTACGCCATGGGCATTACCCAGCACGCATCCGGCACTCACAACGTGATGGCCGTGGCCAATTTAGCCATTTTAACCGGCAATGTCGGGCGGCCAGGTACGGGGGTAGATCCCCTGAGAGGCCAAAATAACGTCCAGGGCGCCTGCGATATGGGCTGTTTACCCAATTACTATCCTTCTTACCAGCCGGTGGACGATCCGCATGTGCAAAGTAATTTTGAGCGGTTCTGGCAGGCAAAATTGCCGCAAGAGGTTGGTTTAACGGTAACCGAAATGACGGATGCAGCCCGGCAGGGCAAAATAAAATGCATGTACATCATGGGTGAAAATCCTGTATTATCGGATCCGGACGGCAACCGCGTGGTTGAAGCCCTGCAAGCTTTGGAATTCCTGGTGGTGCAGGACATATTTTTGACCGAAACAGCTCAACTGGCGGAAGTCGTGCTGCCCGCGGTTACCTTTGCGGAAAAGAATGGCACCTTTACCAACACTGAGCGCCGTATACAGCTGGTAAGAAAAGCAATTGACACGACCAGCAGCGCCAAACCCGATTGGCAGATCATTATTGAGCTGGCGCAAAAAATGGGCCATTTTTGGCAGTATCCCGGGGGACCGGAACAAATAATGGAGGAAATAGCCCGGTGCGCACCCCTTTATGGCGGCATCAGCCACCACAGGTTGGAAAAAGGAGGTATACACTGGCCCTGTCCCACACCCGGTCACCCCGGAACAGCATATTTGCACGCAGACGGTTTTGCCAGGGGCAAAGGCAAATTCCACAGCGTAGAGCACGTGCCCCCGGCGGAAGAACCGGATGAAGAATACCCGCTGTTGTTAATCACCGGTAGAATGCTGTACCACTTCCACACGGGTACCATGAGCAGGCGCTCCCACCTGGAAGAACTGCGCTCGGAAGAATTAGCGATGATGCACCCGCAAGATGCCGAAGCGTACGGCATTAAGGACAAAGATAGAATTGTGGTGGAATCAAGGCGCGGAAAGGTTACAACCAGGGTCCAGGTAACCGATTTTGTTCCCCCGGGCAGCATCTTTATGACTTTTCATTTTAAAGAAACCCCAACCAATGTATTGACCATTGCGTCGACAGATCCTATCTGCAAAATACCCGAGCTGAAGGTGTGTGCCGTTAAAATTCGTGTACCTTTTCCGGGACAAGCCCGGAGGCATCCCGAAAGTTTCTCATGTCATTGAGGGTCTGCCCGCAAAAATGCAGGTCTTAGGCCCCTCTCGTGAGCTAAACCGGCTGTCGCCGGGGACCCGGTCTATGGGCGTCTACTACTTCACCCGGCACTCAAATGTTGAGTTCCGGGCAACGTAGATACGTCAGGCGGCTGCTTTTGATGTTGTCACTTTCGGCTTATCGTGCATCACAGGTATCAAGCGCAGCGAGAATGCTGCGCTTTCTGTTTATAGTGTGCATCATTGCGTCGTGGAGGAACAGGCAACGGTCGCGTTGTTGACGAAAATCACGATGCCGGGAAAAGTGATAAAAATCACGCCGGCAAAGTGACTTAGCAAACTTCCAATACTGGGTAACTTGGTTAGTATATCAATAAAGGGTTTGCTGAAAAGAAAAACTTTTTCTTTATGGGGGTGATGTCATTGATGAACAGGTGTCCGGGATCGCTGGCCGGTACTCCTACGCTGAAAATAAAAAAGTGCCCGGAATGCGGCAGTGAAGTGGAGGTTTTTTCCAACGACGTGCAGGTAGAATGCGATCATTGCGGGTTCACAGTATATAATGACCTCGAATCGTGTATTCAGTGGTGTAAGTACGCGAAATATTGCGTAGGAGAGGAACTGTACAAAAAACTGAAACGGCAAAGGGTGGCCTTTATCGGCGTGGATAACGCGGCGCGCAGCGTGCTGGCTGAGGCGCTGGCCAAAGAAATGAACACTTCCCCCAAGCTGGGGTTCGTCAGTGCCGGGGTGTCTCCGGTAGAGGTCGTCGACCTGGAAACGGTGAAGGTGCTCGGCGAGGAAAACATCACTTGGCGCGGCAAGCCCAAGGACGTAAAAAGGATCGGGCCGGTGGACATATTCGTCCTCATGGGACCGGAGGTGGAACTCCCCGCGGAACTGGAAAAGCCGGCCGTGATTAAATGGGATATTCCCGATCCCCGGGGAAAAGAACCTGCGGAATACCGGCGGGTGGTGCAAGTCCTTAAGCAAAAAATTGCTGAGCTTATCCAGGAGGTTGGTCAAGATGGCTAAAATCAAGCGAAAAATTATCAAGATTGACGAAGAAAAGTGCAACGGCTGCGGGTTGTGCCTGCCGGGCTGCCCCGAAGGGGCGCTGCAAATCGTGGACGGCAAGGCACGGCTGGTTAAAGAGAGTTTTTGCGACGGCTTAGGCGCCTGCTTGGGGCACTGCCCCCAGGGAGCGCTAAATGTGGAAGAGAGGGACGCCGAAGAATACGACGCTTGCGCGGTACTGGCACATTTGGAAAAGCAATCGCCCGAGTTGGCTGAAAAACACCGGGAACATTTGCTTGCCCACGGGCTTGCGGAAACGGGCTGTGAGCAGTCCGGGCGCGGTGCGGGGTGTCCTGCGGGACAGGTGCACCATTGGGGCAGAGAAGGTGGTTCCGGGCAAGCGGAAGTTACGGAAACGGCATTGGGCCAAAAAGGGCAGAAAAACCAAGCCGGGGAGTCCGGCGGTGGTTCCGCCTTGCGTCACTGGCCTGTCAAGCTTTATTTAATCCCACCGGCTGCAGAGTTTTTGAAAAATGCTGACCTTGTCTTGATAGCCGATTGCGTTCCTTTTGCCTACAGCAACACCCACGACGATTTCATCAAGGGAAGGGCGGTTGCCGCCGGCTGCCCCAAGTTTGACGATGCTGCGGCTTATGAGGAAAAAATCACGCAAATCCTGGAGAGCGTAAATATTAATAGCATCACGGTCGTCTACATGGAAATAGCCTGCTGCAGGGGCTTTGTGCGGATTGTCGGAGAAGCACTAAAAAGGAGCGGTTATGATATTCCACTGGAAACCGTTCAGATTGGGGTCAAGGGCAATGTTATTAAAAGAGAGGTTATTACAGTTGATTAATCTTCTGCTAAAAAAATGGCGCATTCCTCTGGTTTCAGGAATGCGCTATACTTTTTATAAGCGGCAAGATGTAAGTATTGTTGTTTCTTTACAGTTGCTCAGGCTGTATTAGGGAACAAAGACTTATTCGTATGTGGTATGAAAGAGGTTAAAATTCGCCTAATAAGGAGCTGTTCCCAATATACCTGTACTTTTCCCAGGGGAAGATGGGTTTCAGTTTTTTGGACATATGCTATAATTATACCAGAAAAGGAGCATGAAAATGAAATATAAATATTTATTCGGCCCGGTTCCTTCCCGGCGGCTTGGTGTTTCCCTCGGCATTGACATCATTCCTTATAAGACATGTACTTTAAACTGTGTATATTGCGAGTGTGGCAGAACTACCCGTTTAACCGCTACAAGAAAAGAATATGCTCCGGTGAAGGAAGTAATCTATGAACTTCGGGAGTATTTGCAAAAGGAACCCGAACTTGACTATGTAACCTTTTCTGGATCCGGGGAACCAACCTTACACAGTAAAATTGACATTATAATCCATTTCATTAAGGAATATTTCCCCCGGTACAATGTAGCAGTTTTAACCAACGGCACGCTTTTCACGGAAGAAGAAGTACGGGTTGCGCTGAGGCGGGCCGATTTAGTCATTCCTTCATTGGATGCTGCCGCAGAAGATGTATTTAAGAAACTGAACCGGCCGCACGGCAGTTTATCCTGTGAAAAAGTCATCTCCGGGCTGGCTCAATTTAGAAAGGAGTACCCCGGTGAAATTCGCCTGGAGGTATTTATTGTTCCCGGCTTGAATGACGGCGAAGAACACATTGCCATGTTGCGAAAAGCAGTCCAAAAAATCAACCCGGACCGCATCCAGTTGAACACCCTGGACAGGCCCGGCGCGGAACCGTGGGTCAGGACGGCACGGGACGAAGAGATACAACAATTTGCCAAGTATTTAGGTGACAACGTTGAGATTATAGGTAAGTTTAAGCCGCGCAATGGTATTACGAGCTTTAGCGGCAAAGAACAGAGCATACTGTTGACCTTAAAAAGAAGGCCGTGTACTGCGGAAGACCTTTCCTATATTTTGCGTTTGCCACTGCTTGAAGTAAATAAATACTTGCAGATGCTGTTGGAAAAAGGACAAATAGTGGGCGAGCAGCAAAAAAGAGGCAAGTTTTATAAAATAATAAATAGATAGCCTCTCCCTTTTGCTAAACAGTATTTCGGCGGCCCGGCTTGAAAACCGGGCTTTTTTTCAACCGTACGCAGCGCGACCTCTTGGTCGGACCGGTCCCGAAACAAAAGAAGGGGACGCGTTGACAAACTGAAGAAGGGGTGTTAGGATTTACATAAGATTATACTTATATATGTAATTAATTATAAAATTGAAGTGTGGGTGAAACGATGAGCCTGCCCAGCATGCTGGTGATCAGGCAGGAACGTCATGGGCACTCGCAAGACTCTGGTTTTCGTGCTGCTGGTGGTGGCGCTGAACTGTATGTTAAATCAGTTATGCGGGGGGAAGCATGAAAATAGCGGTTTTTTCCGACGTACACGCCAATAAGCACGCCCTGCGGGCGGTTTTGGCGGATATCGCCGGGCGCGGTCCGGACCTGGTTGTGTGCCTGGGCGACCTGGTCGGTTACGGGGCTTTTCCCGATGACGTCGTGCAGGTGATCGAGGAGAACGCCATTCCGACGGTAATGGGCAACTACGACGATGCTATAGCCAACGGGCGCATGGTCTGCGGGTGCGATTACAAGGACGATGCAGCCCGTGAACGGGGTATGCGGTCTATCCTCTGGACAACGGAAAATACCGGCCGTTCCAGTAAGCTGTTCATGCAAACGCTTCCGGAAACGATCACCAGGAAAGCGGGGTTGTACAACGTGCTGTTCGTGCACGGCAGTCCCCGCAGGTTGAACGAGTACCTTTACGAGGACGCGCCCGCCGGCTACGTGCTGTCCATGATGGAAGAAGCGAGGGCCAGCGTTTTGGTTTGCGGGCATACCCATCTTTTCTACCACAGGGTCATCGGGGGGCGGCACATCATCAACGCCGGCAGCGTGGGAAGGCCCGGCCACGGGGACCCGCGGGCGGTTTATGCTCTTCTGGACGTCGCTGAAGAAAGTGTGAACGTGCAATTTATAAAAGTACCGTACGACTATGAAGCCGCGGCCAGAGCCGTGGAATCGGCCGGCCTACCCGCCGCGTTTGCCGCCACTATTAGGACCGGTTTGCTTTGAGCCGCTGCGAGCCGGTCCCGCCGGTGAAAGGGTATTTTGCGCGCCGCTGCACGCGGGACGTTGCTTGGCGAAAAAGATTTATGGTTATTAAATTGTCGCCCCTGAGCGGGCGAATTTGATGGGGGTTTTGCTATGGTTGCGGAACCCATCCGGGCTTCCGAGGCCGTCCCTGCGGCACTTTATTCTTTTTTGCGACGTCCGAATCTTTCGCGGAGGTGGTTTGCTTTGCCGTCAGCTTAGGCGGCGATACGGACACCATTGCATCCATGGCCGGGCACTTGGCGGGGCGTACCTGGGGGAACAGGCCATTCCCGCGGTTTGGCGGGACGAATAATTACCAGCGGCAAGCGGCAAGGGTTTTTGGTGGAAATCCCCTGCCGCTGTCCATTTTTTGGGTCAGGTCAAGAAAGGATATGCATTTCCCGGTTCCCATGCTTCAATTGTCCAGCCTGTCCGGGAAGAAGAGCGGCTGCCCGTACTTGTCCACGCCAAAATGCTTGATTATGCGCTGCGTTTCTTCATCGATCATGAACCTGACAAAGGCCTCAGCGCCGGCCTCGTTTATCCTGTCGAACTTTTCGGGGTTTACCTGCATGACGTGATAGATGTTCTTGAGCATATCGTCACCCTCGGAAACTATTTGCAGGTCAATGTTTTCGGCATGGGCCAGGAAGGTGCCGCGGTCGCTCAGGGTGTAGCCAAGTTTTTCGTTGGCCACGGTGATGGTAGCGCCCATGCCCTGCCCGGTTTCCTGGTACCACTGCCGCCCTTGGGGATCAATGCCGGCTTTTTGCCAGATGGCCCGTTCTTTTTTGTGCGTACCGGAATCATCGCCCCTGGAAATGAACAGGGCGCCTTTAGCGGCAATTTTCTTGAACGTCTCGGCCGCGTCAACGGTGCCCTTGACCCCGGCGGGGTCATCCGGCGGCCCCAGAACGACGAAATCGTTGTGCATCACCAACTGGTAATTAACCACCACTCCGCTGTCTACCAGCGGTTGTTCCGCCGACGGGGCGTGCGTCAGCAGCACGTCGGCATTGCCTTCCTGTCCCATTTTCAACGCCATGCCGGTGCCCACCGCCACGGGTTTTACTATGTAACCGGTTTTTTGTTCGAAGATAGGTACCAGCACGTCCAGTAGCCCGCTGTCCCGGGTGCTGGTGGTGGTGGCGAGAATGACTTCTTTTTTCGCGGGTTCTTTTTGGGCGGGCTCACCCGCCTGCTCCCCGGCATTGCCCGTGCAGCCGGCCAGAGAGGCGGCCATCAGCATCAACAGCGTTATGATGGTAAACATTCTTTTTTTCACCGTATACATTCCCCCTGTGTAAAACTATTGCGTAAACGCGTTCCGCTGGTTTTTTGTTTTGTTCTCCTCAAAAAATGAACCGGGTTGCGTGTACAAGCACACTAACCCGGCATGTCAACAGCCTTGCATGTAAAACCTCCTTTCCACACCGGGAGGCACGGAGGTTTCCCGCCGTACCCTATCGGCCCTGGAACCGTGGCAAAACGCTTTAGGTTGCCGGGCTCGGAGACAGTATGTTATTTTGGGTGACAACAAAAAGCCCTTCATTGCGAACAAGGCAATAAAGGGTGCGTTAACCTGTTAATCTCTCCTTTACTGCATAATAATTATATCCTTTTTTCAGTGCCGTTGCAATAGTTAAAAACCGCCCGGCCCGCGGCGCGGGTGCATACCGGGATTTCTGGGGGTTTTCCCCGGAAAGTGGCGCCACCCTCTACCAGGGAGAAGCTAAGCCGGATCGCTGTATGAATGGACCTAATTTTATTAACCGGCCTTGGGACGAGGTATTTGCCGCTCCGGGCAAATTCGGCAGGGATATGAAAAAAAATATTGAATAAGAGCATAATACTGCATTGCGCAGGAGTCGAACCATGGACACCATTTTTGGTTACCTGGAAAGAATAACTTACCATAACGAAGAGAACAACTTTACCGTGGCCAGGCTGCAGGAGAGAGGCAAAAAGGGACTGACCACCATTGTGGGCAACCTGGCCGGCGTTAACCCCGGCGAGTCCCTGAAGCTGACGGGCAAGTGGATACACCACGGCAAGTTCGGCAAACAGTTCCAGGTGGAAAAGTATGAAACTGTGGTTCCGGCCACGGTAAACGGCATCGAAAGGTACCTGGGTTCCGGGTTGATCAAGGGCATCGGGCCCGTCATGGCCAAGCGCATCGTCAAGGTATTCGGCTTGCAAACCCTGGAGGTCATTGAAAATTCCCCTGACCAGCTGGCCAGGGTGGAAGGTATCGGCGAAAAGCGCATAGCCATGATCACCAAGGCCTGGCAGGAGCAGAAGGAAATCAAGGACATTATGCTGTTCCTGCAAAGTCACGGCATCAGCGCTGCTTATTCCGCCAAAATATTCAAGGCCTACGGCAGTGCCGCCGTGGAGGCGGTGACGGAAAATCCCTACCGGCTGGCCGCGGACATTCACGGCATCGGTTTTGTAACTGCGGATAAGATAGCCCGCAATTTGGGCTTCGACGCCAATTCCCCCATGCGGGTGAAGGAGGGGGTTATATACGCTTTAAATGAATTGATGGAGGAAGGGCATGTTTACTATCCTTACGGGCAGCTAAAGGCCAAGGCGGCCGAGATGCTGCAGGTGGGGGAAGAGCTGGTGGAAGAGGCCCTGGCCGGGCTGGTGGCGGACGGCCGCGTAGTGGTGGAAAACGTGGCGGGCGACAATGCGGTTTACCTTTCCCCCTTTT
>CAJYBN010000001.1 GCA_913064925.1 uncultured Peptococcaceae bacterium | reverse complement strand
CTGTCAATATTAACGCATTTTGAAGCTTATTATCTATGCTAGACAATTGATTTATCATTTGCTACAATAAAGTAGCCAGCAACTTTGCTTATAATTAAAAATGCTGGCATTTTAGTTTGTACAATGAGTATGCCTACCAAGCCTATCCATTCCAATATGCATAATAACAATAAACAGTTAGGTATGCCTTAAGGGACTGCCCCGGCATAATAAATAACGGGTATGTTTTATAGGAACCTATCTCGGCATAAAAAACGGAAGGCGGAAACAAATGGCTAAGGTAATTGTCGAAAACTTGATCAAAATATTCGGTGACCACCCCGAACGAGCCATGAAAATGCTGCAGGAGGGTAAAAGCAAAGAAGAAATCCTGCAAAAAACCAAGAACACCGTCGGCGTGTTCAACGTTTCCTTTCATGTCAACGCCGGGGAAATCTTTGTGCTGATGGGCCTGTCCGGAAGCGGCAAGTCTACTTTGTTGCGCTGCATCAACCGGCTCATCGAACCCACCAGCGGCAAAGTGATCATCGACGGCGAGAAAATTACGGGCATGGAAGAAAAAAAGCTGCGGGAAGTCAGGCGCAGGAAGCTGGGCATGGTTTTCCAGCGCTTCGCCCTGTTCCCGCACCGCACGGTACTGGATAACGTGGCCTTCGGGCTGGAAGTCCAGGGGCTGGAGCGGGAGGAAAGATACGAAAAAGCCCGCCGGGTCCTGGAAGTGGTGGGACTGAAAGAATGGGAGGACAGCATGCCCGCCCAGCTCAGCGGCGGCATGCAGCAAAGGGTGGGTCTGGCCCGGGCGCTGGCCAGCGACCCCGACATATTGCTGATGGACGAAGCTTTCAGCGCACTGGACCCGTTGATCAGGAAAGGAATGCAGGACGAGCTGCTTTCCCTGCAGGCTTCCCTCAATAAAACTATCATCTTTGTAACGCACGACCTGGACGAAGCTTTGAAAATAGGCGACCGCATCGCCTTAATGAAAGACGGAGCCATCATCCAGATAGGCACTCCCGAACAAATCCTTATCAAGCCGGCCAACGAATACGTGGAAAAGTTCGTTGAAGACGTGGATATGTCCAAGGTGCTTACCGCCGAAGGGGTGATGAAAAAACCCGATGCCGTGATCACTCCAAAAGACGGGCCGCGCCAAGCCATGCGGCGCATGCGGGAAAACGGCATATCCAGTATTTTTGTCGTTTCCCGTGACAGGCGCCTGGCCGGGCTGGTCATGGCGGAAGACGCGCTACGGGCGGTGGAGGAACAAAAGGAGAGCCTGGATGATATCATCATCAGGGACACCCCCCGTGTATCCCCAGACACCCCGGTGGCAGATTTGATTCCGCTGGTGGCGGAAACCAAGTACCCCATCGCCGTAGTAAACGACCAAAACGTGCTGCTGGGCATCATCGTCAGGGGTTCGGTGCTGGCCGGTATGGTGCGAAAGGGGGATAACGACGACTTTGTTACCTAAAATTCCTATCGGGCACTGGGTGGACCTGCTGGTCATTTGGGCCACCAATAATCTTATCCCGCTCTTTAACGTCATAGTTGTAGTCATCAACTTCATGGTCAGCAGCATAACTTACCTGCTGCTGCTCCCGCACCCGTTGGTGATAATCTTCATTTTTCTTCTGCTAGTATGGTTCCTGACCAACCGAAAGACGGCCATCGGCACGGCTTTTGGCTTGCTGCTGATTTACGACCTCAACATCTGGGAACCGTCCATGGAGACGCTGGCCATGGTCATTTCCGCGACCATCGTGGCCCTGGTGTTCGGCGTTCCCCTGGGTATATGGACGGCCCGCAGCGACACCGCGCACAAAGCAATCATGCCCGTGCTTGATTTCATGCAGACCATGCCGCCCTTCGTTTACTTGATACCGGCCGTGTTTTTCTTCGGCATCGGCACCGTACCCGGCTTGATAGCCACGGTGGTGTTCGCTATGCCGCCGGCCATCCGGCTCACGGGACTGGGTATTCGCCAGGTGCCCGTCGAGCTGGTGGAAGCCGCCGAAGCATTTGGTTCTACGCAGATGCAAAAACTGGTCAAGGTTCAGCTCCCGGTGGCCATGCCCACCATCATGGCAGGCGTCAACCAGTGTATCATGCTCTCCCTGTCCATGGTGGTCATCGTAGCCATGATCGGCGCCGGGGGGCTGGGCAAGGAAGTGCTCAGGGGTATCCAACGCCTGGACGTGCCCACCGGTTTTGAAGGCGGCCTGGCCATTGTGGTCATTGCCATCATCCTGGACCGGATCACCCAGAACCTGAGCAAAAAAGGGAAATAAAGCTTCCCTTTTTTCAAATAAAATAAATCTAATTAAAAATCAAGTGAGGAGGAGGAGAGAAAATTGAAAAAAGCATGGAAATTGATCACCCTTGTAATTACGCTGGCCATGCTTTCCGCCTTGCTGTTCGGCTGCGCCGGAAGTGGCGGCGATGAAGGCGGCGGCGTCAAAGGTAAAATCGTCGGCATTGAGCCCGGTGCGGGGATTATGAAGGCGACGGAGAAAGCCATAAAGGAGTATAACTTGGATTTCATTCTGCAAGACAGCAGCAGCGCCGCCATGGCCGCGTCGCTGAAAAAGGCCATTGACGCCAACGAGTGGATCGTCGTAACCGGCTGGACGCCGCACTGGAAGTTCGCCAAGTGGGATCTCAAGTACCTGGAAGATCCCAAGGGGATATACGGCGGTGAGGAGCATATCGCCACCATCGTGCGCCCGGGCTTGAAGGATGAAAAACCCGTTGTTTACCAGGTTCTGGATAACTTTTACTGGACCCCCGCTGACATGGAGGCGGTCATGCTGGACATTGAAGGCGGCATGACCCCCGACGACGCGGCCCAAAAGTGGATCCAGGAGAACCAGGACAAGGTCAACGAATGGATTCCCGGCGGTAAAGAAACCGGCAACAGCGGCAAGGTGATCCTGGGTTACGTGGAATGGGATTCCGAGATCGCCAGCACCCATGTGGTTAAGAATGTCCTGGAGAACATGGGTTACGAAGTGGAAGCTGTAGCCGTGGACGCCGGTGTGATGTGGACCGGCATCGGCAAAGGGGAATTTGACGGCATCGTATCGGCCTGGCTGCCCGGCACGCACGCCGACTACTACGCCAAGGTTAAGGATAAGGTGGAAAACCTTGGCCCCAACCTGGAGGGTGCCAAGATCGGTCTGGTGGTGCCCACCTACGTCACCATCAATTCCATCGAGGAACTAAACAGCGTGAAGGACAAATTCCAGTAATGCTTCCAACAAAAGAGGCGGCTTTCATGCAAAGTCGCCTCTTTTACGCGTTTACCAAAACTCCCTGACGGCCGCGGTAATCAGGTAATTTCCCATTTGCTCAAAGTACACCGGTATTTGTGCAGGTCGGAGATAATTCCCGCCATGCGGTCTATGGTGGCCTTGTTTTTCCAGTAATCTTCCACTTCGCTGCACCGGTTCAGGCAGCCGTACAACACGCTCAAGCGCAAGTGCAGTCGCCTGGGCAGCAGGGCCACGTCCCCGCCCAGCTTGTGCCAGGCTTCCGTCACGAATATTATGCTTTTCCCCGGAGAATTGTCGACGGGCGATTGCTTTTGGTATTTGCCCCCGGTAATGCTTTCTACGACGGCCCTGTTTTTTTTCAGTTCTTCCAGCAGTTCGTCAATGACAAAAAGCCGTTTTTCGGTAACTTCCTGCACCCTCACCATCTGGTAATACCATACCGTAACAATAACGCCGAATAGGGTTAGAAGACCACCCAAAGCGGCCTCGTTAAAACCCCTGGCGAATTCTGACGTGTTAACGTGTTCCCCCAGGGCCACAAAAAGCCGGGGAAAGGCGCCGGAAAGCCAGTCCCAGTTAGCCAAGACAACGATCAATTCCCTGTTCAGGGATAATATCACCCACACAATAAACGGGCTGAAAATGATGACCAGGCATAAAACCACTTTTTTTAAAAGACGAAATATCTTGCGCAGGACACTGCGGCTGAACAACGTTGCCAGAGCTTTTAGCTGCCGGTTGTCTTGTTGGTTGCAATTCGTCATGGCATTCACCTCCCACAGCCGTGCACGGTGCAGCGGTCGCCCGAAATCGCCCGGCCCCCTGCGTGAACCGGCAGCGCGCGGTAAGCAATAATAAAAAGCCACCGTATAAGCCCGGCGGCTTTTTTAGCATGTCCCGCAGTATTTCTTTTTATCCGGTTCAGCTCAGTACCTGTCTAAAAACTCCCGTGTATGGTCCTGCTGCGGGTTGGAATATATTGTTTCCGGTTCCCCTTCCTCGATAATGCGGCCGTCGCCCATAACCACATCAACCCATTTTTTGGCAGCAAACCGCTGCACGGGGCACCCCCGAAAAGCATTACCCTTTCATTCTCTTGATGGCGTCATAAATCTCTCCAATGGAAACCTCTTCCTCAATGGTGGACAGGTCGCCCAATTCTTTGCCCAGCCAAAGGGTCTTCATGACCCGCCGCATGATTTTACCGCTGCGGGTTTTCGGTAACGAACTGACAAACTGAATATCCCGCATAACCACGATGGCGCCCATGGTTTTGCGCACGTGGGCGATAAGCTCTTGCTTCATTTCTTCCGAAGGCTCGTACCCCTGCTTCAGCACTACGAAGGCACAGGCCACCTCGCCCCGCAATTCGTCGGGCACGCCGGAAACCCCGGCCTCCACCACGGCGGGGTGCGAAATTAAAGCGCTTTCCACTTCCACAGTACCGATGCGGTGGGCAGCGATTTTGATCACCTCGTCGGACCGCCCGGCAAACCATATATAGCCGTCTTCATCAAAGGAGGCAGCGTCGCCGCACAAGTACATGCCCTTGGTAACGGGCAGGCGCTCCCAGTAATTGTACAGGTAACCTTCGGGATCGCCCCAAAGGGTGGAAACCAGCCCCGGAAACGGTTTTTTGATGACCACTACCCCCTTACCTCCGGGCGGTACGGGTTTGCCGTCCTTTTCGTCCAGCACCTCGGCCACCACGCCGGGCACCGGGACATGCGCCGAACCGGGCTTGATGGGTATCATGCCCAGGCCGTACGGATTGGCGAAAATGGGGCCCGAGGTTTCTGTTTGCCACATGTGATCCATTACCGGTATTTTATTTTCAAAAACCTGCTCCTGCAGCCAGGACCAGACCGGCGGGTTTAAAACTTCACCGGCGCAGAAAATCCTCTCTACGGAGCTCAAGTCATGCTTGCGAGCCTCCTCAATGCCCAGACGCATCAAGCCGCGCACGCCGGTGGGAGACAGCCACAGTGCCGTGGCTTTGTTGCGGGAGACCACGTCCCACCACATGTCTTTGCGCGGGTAGTCTGGCGTCCCCTCGTACAGCACGGTGGTGCAGCCGGGTGAAGCCTCCCCTTCCTGAAGGAAGGGGCTTCCGGTTTTAAAAACCTTCCGCCCGCGTTCCTCATTCCAGGGCGCCTCCGCTACGGTCCATTTCTTTCATCCCGGCTGGAGGCGAACCTTACGGCTTCATACGTACCTGAGTTACGCCGCCTGGTTTGCTCTTTGCAAGAGCAGTTCCTTTATCTTTTCGCGGCGCAAATTTTTGTTCCAAGAATATTTTTTGGCCAGTTGATTGATTTCCTCATCAAAGAAACGTTCTTTGATGTTTTTAGCAGCGTTCACGTCGGCATGGTCGGTGTAGCCGCACCTTTTGCAGTGGAAAACATCCCCACGCCGGTTGTCTTTGTCCACGTAATCGCACTCGTAACACTTCTGGCTAGTATAGTCTGGGACGACGTAGATAGCCTTGCCGCCCCGCCACTCCAGGTCGTGCTTGATGTGGTCCTGGAGTTCCCTCCTGGCCCAGACGGAGAGGTCAAAGCACCCTCTTTTGGAGCGTCTTGCTCCACTGGCGTCCATTTCGGAAAGGTCTTCCAGAACGATGACCACGTGGTTCGAAAGGGGAAGTTCTTCGAGCATGAGGTTCACCGCCCGGCCGATTTCGGTTTTTACGGTGGCCTTAATTTTCCTTCTAAGTTCTGCCCACCGGTGGTCGGAGAGGTGGCGCTCGTACTCGGCTATCTTGCGCTGGAGTTTTTCCCGGACCACGAGGTCTTTGGTGATTTCGTACCGCTTCTCTGCTTTTTCTTTGAGGCTGCGAAACTTGTTCCTAATCGCCTGCAGGCGCAAATACTCGTCGTAGTCTTCATTGACCAGCTCGTTGAGGTTTCTCCCGAACCGGCTACCGTTGTGCAGGCTGATGGGAGAGCTTATACCTACGTCGCAGCCGACGTAAGCTAAGGGGGACACGGGTTCGGTTTTTTCCTTCTCTGCGGGGATGGAGAGGTGAACGTGCCTTTCCCTGATGACCAATAACCCCTTGCGCCGGCTGGTGTTCTGCCAGCCAGGGAAAAGGGTTTCCAGCATGTCAAGTTTTTTGCCGGTTACATAGAACGGTATCTTTACGCGCTTGTACGGCTCAGTAGAGGTAATTTCCACCCAGAGGTTGAACTCTGTCGTTTCTTCCGCCTCGCTTACGGAAAACACCCGGTAGTCAAGAAGAATGCTGCCGCCTTTAAAGAAAGGCTTCTTCCAAACGGACCTGATTTCAGAAAACTTTTCTTTAATTTTGGCAGGTATTTGGGCTTTTTCTTGATCGGAAAGCTTTTTGTAGCACTCGGTAGCTTTTTGCAGGTACGCGTTTTCGCCGACAGCCCAGGAATCAACCACGTCGTCTACAGCAAAATTCCCGCTTATAAACCGGGAAAACATGACGTAATTCCGGGCGAAGGTAGCATAGACGAATTTGTATTCCGCGGACAGTTTTTCTTCCTTCCAGACATCCGAAGCTATCTTATCCTGGACGGCCAGGTAGTGCTCTCGAAGGATGTCCAGCATCCGGTTGCCGGCGATCTGGATATAAGCAGAAGGCAGGCCGATGTCGATGGTCTGTTTCTGCATCGTGGTGGTGGCCCTGCCGGATAAAATTTTTTCCACCATCTCTAAATGGTCGTACCATTTGTCAATCCAGGCGTTGACGGCCTGAGCGTGGAGTGTATCAACTTTATAAAGCTCGTCCAGCTTTACCTTATTGAGTGCTTTTTTGGGCGTAGTGATTACCACGCTTTTGTACTGCTCATTGCCGGTGAATTCCTTCTTTTTGACCTATTGCACTTTCTTTTTTGATTTTGGACGGCCTTTCATGGCTTTGTTCCTCCACGTAGCGTTTTAGCGTTTCCAAACTTACCTGGCCGGTGGAAGCGATGAAGTAGCTGGAACTCCAGAAGCTATTGCCCCACAGCTCCTTTTTCAACTCCGGAAATTCTTTTCGCAACAGCCTGGAAGAAACGCCTTTAAACACTTTTTTCCACTTTTTGAACCACTTGATTTCATTCATGGCCTGTTGCGCAGCGTAGTACCAGAAACACATTACAACCGGAATGCAAAAAATAATCTCTAAATGATAAATAAACTCAATAATAAACACAAGCCCGGCATACATTAAAAAAGCCTTGCGCTTGCACGTCAAGGCTTTTTAATGTTCCGTTACATCGCCTGAAATGATGCCCCCTTCGACCAGCTGCTGCACCATTTTGGCCGACTCATTGGTTCCGACAACCAGCAGTACGTCCCCCGCCTGTAGGCTGGTATTGGCTTCCGGGGACAAAATTTCTTGCCCCTGGCGGTAGATGGACAAAACAGTGGCGCCGGTACGGGCCCGGAAACCCACCTCGGCCAGCGACTTGCCCAGCAGCGGCGAATTAGCAGGTACGCTTATCTCTTCCAGCTTTTGCAGCCTTCCCGCCATTTTAAAGGTGTAATCCAACAACTGGTTGGTAAGGCGGTCTATTTCATAATTTAACTTCTCCCTTTGCTTAAGCAGCTCCGTCAGCCGCTCCTGGATGTCAAACAACACTTTTTTTTGGTTATAATCCGCCAGGTATTCGTGAGCCGCGCGGTCGGATTTTACCACCACGCCCACGCCGGGCATGACTTCCACGATACCCCGCTCCTGCAGCAGCGTTAGAGCGCGCCTGATGGTTTCCGGCGAAACGTTGTACTTGCCGGCCAGAGTGGATCTGCCGAAAAGCTTTTGCCCGATTCTATACTCGCCGCGTACTATGCGGGTGGCTATATCCACGGCAATGGTGATATATCTGGCCAAGTTGACTTGGGGTTGACTTTCCTGCATCAAGCCTTCCTGTTCCTCCTTGTATGGCCATAGCAAAGCGTGTTTCCGGTTCCCGCAGGGGTTATTTCTTAACTATTATTTCTTTTAACTATTATAAAGAATACGAATCCCATTAGCGGCAAGATCATCCAGCAGCTCGTCAACGACCGAGGCGCCCAACCTAAGCATGACGTGAACTTTTTGGTCTTCCATTTCGCGGCAGGCCACTCCGATGACGTTCAACCCATGTTTTTTTACAATGGCTAGTAAATCCGCCAGGGCGCCAACCTTGTTTTCCATTTCCAGGACCAGCCTTACTCCGGCCCTGTGTAAGCCGAATATGCGGATAAGCGCGTCAAAAACGTCGGTTTGGGTAATAATACCTTGCAGCTTCTCACCATCCACCACCAGCAGAGAACGGACATGGTGCTGGCGCATTTGCAGAGCCGCTTCCTCAATGGTACAGGACGGTTCCACGGTGATGGGGTCTTTTACCAGCACTTCCCTGACGGTCATTTTGGACAACAAGTAGTTCATTTCGAAAACGCTGAGCGTGGTGGCAGGCGACGGCGAAACTTTCAATAGTTCCCGCTCGGTGACCAGCCCCACCAGTTTCCCATGGTCCATGACCGGCAGCTGGTGCACCTTCCTTTTGCGCATAATGTTCAGTGCTTCCAGTATGGGCGTGTCAGCGTTGATGGTAATGGGGGAAGCGCTCATGAAATCCTTGACAAACACGGTCGCACTCTCCTTTCGGCGAATCGCCCGGGTAATTACCCGGCCGCCGCTTTATTTTTGTTTAACCCTCAGGCCGCGGTACCTGTTAAAGGCTGCCGCAATCTCGTACTTGCGGGGCAAGGCAAAGTCCCCCGGGTGCTGCCCGCGAAAGGGGGATATGATATCCAGCCCCTCTCTCTGGATGTCCCGCAGCACCGCCTGTACCACCTGCATGAGGGTAGCTTTACCATCGACATATTTTGCTGTGGCGTATTTAATGATAGCCGCCAGCGCAGCCGTCTGGCTGTTGTCCACCAGCTGTTCCACGTGCTGCAAATCGACGTTTTCCCGGCCCAGTTGAATGTCATCCAACCCCCTGGCCTTGATTTTATCCCTACTTTGCCACTGCAAGCTTTGGGGCAGGGGTATCCGTTCCCGCACCCTGTTCAGCGGCGCCTCCACTTCCCGCTTCCGCTCGCCCCCGGCAGCGGCGGCAATTTCCCGTGCCCGGGCGGTAACGTCCCGGGGCAGGTAATTGTGCATCATAATTACCCTGTCGGCCACCTCGAAATAATCGCCCGAGCCTCCTACCACTAGGATGGTAGAAGTGTCAAAGTTGTCCAGCAGGTCCCTCACCCGGTCGATGAAAGGGGTGATGGGTTCCGCTTCCCTGGCTACCAGCCGCTGCATCCTGCCGTCTCTGATCATAAAATTGGTGGCACTGGTATCCTCATCCAACAGCAGCAGCCGGGTGCCCGTTTCCAGCGCTTCCACGATGTTGGCGGCCTGTGAAGTGCTACCGCTGGCGTTGCTGGTGGAAAAATTCGTAGTGTCCTGTCCAAAGGGCAGGTTGTTGATAAACCCGCTTATGTCCACCCCCGACACGCTGCGCCCGTCCTCGGCCCTGATCTTTACGGCGTCGGCTACGGTTATTACCAGCTCCCGGCCGTCGCCGGGAACGTGGTTGTATACGCCCCGCTCAATGGCCCGCAGCAGAGTGGATTTGCCGTGATACCCTCCACCGACGATTAGAGTGACGCCCCGGGGTATACCCATACCGGTAACCTTGCCCCTGTGCGGCAATGTTACGGTAACCGAATACTCGGGGGGAGAACGAAAGGCGATCACGTTGGGCCCCCGCAGGGGTAAATCGCTGATGCCGCTCTCCCGGGGAAGCACGGAACCGTCGGCCACAAAAGCCACCAGCCCCAGTTCTGCCAGCTGCCGGCGCAGGTCTTCCTGGTCCTCGGCCAGCTGCACGTGCTCGGTCAGCTTTTCAGCGTTCAAGCTGGCGTACAGCAAGGAATGCTTTACTATGGCCGGAAGGTGGTGCAGCAAAATATCCACGGCCTCGCCGGCCATTACCGTTCTGCCGCGCGCCGGCAGGCCCACCGTAAAACGCGCTTCCACGTACTGGCTGTTAACTACCATGGAAGTACGCTCCAGCACTTCCTGACCGCAGCGATCGATGGCTATGACTCCGCTTTTGCCGGTCCCCCTTTTTTCTGAATACTTTCGGGCCTCGGCGGCAAACTGCCGGGTTAAAAAGTCCTCCAGCGCCACCCTGCCGGGCCGAGTCCGGTAAAGCCCGGCCGGGAATGCAGCCACGCGCTGGCTCACCCTGACCCGCATACGACTGGGGGGTGCAAAGGGATCGCTTTGCACATGGTCAATATACAAGGTAAAAAAATCATACTGATAGGTGCCTGTTATGGACTTGTAAGCCCCGTATCCTTTACGGTCTATGCCGGCCAGTTTACGCTGTAAGTCGCTGCTGGTGGGCATAAAAAACATCACCCGGTAACTTTATCCCCGTCATTGTTCATAACTAATAAGCCGGTTTTCCGCAACCTGATCGCCGGCCGTAAGCAGTTACAACACCTTGGCCAAATTAAGCAAAAGCCAAAGTTCCTCTCCCTTTTTCACCACGCCGCTCAGGTAGTCCACGTTGTCGCCGGCCACGGCGGGCGGTTCTACCTCGTCCTCCGCGTACCTGCCCACTTCCTGCACGTTATCCACGATCATGCCCACTTTTTGCCCGTTGTATTCCACGACAATGATGCGGGTGGCGTCGTCGTGTTCTTTGTCCGGCAGGCCCAGGCGGCGGTGCAGGTTGATGACGGGAACGATGCTGCCCCGCAGGTTGATGATGCCCTCCACGTATTCCTTGGTGTTGGGAACCCTGGTGATATCGGTCATGCGGATTATCTCCTGGGTTTCCTGGATCGGCAATGCATATAGCTGGTCGGCCAGTGCAAAAATTACCAGTTGGCCTTCATTTTGCATTCCATACACCCACTTATCAACCTGATATGTACACTTTTCCTGTTATAATTTGCTGTAAATTGTGTTTTTCCTTTTGACCGGGAAAATTTTATTAATCACTTTACATCTGAACCCCGGCGGCAGCGGCAGCCTCCTTAAGCCGGCGAACCGACGAAGCGGGGTCGCCTTCCCCGAAAACGGCCGACCCGGCCACCAGCACGTCCGCGCCCGCCTTGACCGCAAGGGGAGCAGTACGGGCGTTGATCCCCCCGTCCACCTCCAGCAGGACTTCGGCCTTGTGGCGGCGCAGGCAGTTCCTGACCGCACCGATTTTGGGCAGCATTTCCTCGATGAATTCTTGCCCGCCGAAGCCGGGGTTAACGGTCATAACCAGGACCAGGTCCAACAGGGGCAGCACGTAATCCAGCCCAGCGGGCGGCGTAGCGGGGTTAAAAGCCAGCCCGGCCTTTTTACCGGCCTGCTTGATCATCTGCAGGGTCCGGTGCAGGTGGGCACAGGCTTCTGCGTGCACGGTAATAATATCAGCGCCCGCCTCGGCAAACCTCCGGATGTAGCGATCGGGGTCGTCGATCATCAGGTGTACGTCAAAAACAAGCCCGCAGTGCGGGCGCAGGGCTTCCACCACCAGCGGGCCTACGGTAATGTTGGGCACAAAGTGCCCGTCCATGACGTCAATGTGCAGCATGTCTACCCCGGCCCTTTCCACAGCCCGCACCTGTTCTCCAAGGAAGGCGAAGTCGGCCGCCAATATGGACGGTGCAATTTTGATCAACTTTAATATCTCCTTTCCCCGTTAATCACTTCATCTAAAAATTCCAGGTAATGCCGGTAACGAAGCGGCGACAACCGCCCCAACTGCACGGCTTGTTTGACCGCGCACCCGGGTTCGTCCCGGTGAAGACAATCGGCAAACCTGCACTGCTCCCCTACCGCGGTAAACTCGGGAAAATAGCCGGCCAGCTCCTGCCTGGACATAGGAGGCAGCTGCAAGCTGGAAAAGCCCGGCGTATCGGCAACAAAGCCGCCGGCCAGAGGGATAAGCTCCACGTGCCGGGTGGTATGCCTTCCCCGCTTTAACTTGCGGCTTACTTCCCCTGTTTTAAGTTTCAGGCCGGGCTGCAGGGCATTGAGCAGGCTGGATTTGCCCACACCGGACGGCCCGGCAAACACGGAAATGCGTCCCCGCAGGATCTCGCGCAGCCTTTCTATATTGGCACCCGTTTTGGCGCTCACCTGCAGCAGCGGGTGCCCGGCCCGCTCGTAATGCTCCAGTATTGCGCATTCCCCGGGCCCGGCAAGATCGAGCTTGTTGAAACATATCACGGGGTCCACGCCGGCCGCCTGGGCCTGGACCAAAAAACGGTCCAGCAGCACAGCGTTGGGTTCCGGCTCCGTGAACGAGAATATGATAACGGCTTGATCCACGTTGGCCACGGGAGGTCTGGTCAGGGCGCAGCGCCGGAGCAAAAGGGCCTCCACCACACCCTGGCCGTCGCCGGTCTCGACAACGCGCACCCGGTCGCCAACCAGCACTTGCCCGTATTGCCGGCGCACCTTGCCCCTGATGGTGCATTTGAGCTCGCGATCCACCGCCCGGACGAAATAAAACCCGCCGTAGGCCTTGATAATTACGCCATCCATATATACCTCCTTATTGCAACTTGTTTTCCGCCACCAGCTTACCGTCGATATATATTTGCACCACTCCGCCGCCGGCATAAGTGATGGTCTTGGTGATTTTGTCGCCGGCTGTATGAGTGCCGGCGTACTGCACTTTTCTGCCTTCCGTATCGGTAACCACAATCTCCACCATGTGGGTACGACCGTCCCGGGGTATTTCATCCTCTATATGCACGGTATCCTGCTTTTCCACCGGGCCCGGGCTGTGGTTCAGCACCACCTTGATTTTCGTCCCTTCGGTCACTTCCGTGCCGGCGGCAGGTTCCTGCTTAATGATTTGCCCCTTCAGGTAGCCCGCGTCGTAGGCATAGGATATAGCCTTCTCGTCGACGGCCAGGTTAACCTCCGCCAGCATACCGCGAGCCTCATGCAAAGTCATGCCGGTCAGGTCGGGCACCTTTTGCATTTTGGGTTCCGGCCCCTTGCTTACGGTGACCTGCACTGCGGATCCCTTGGGCACCCTTTGCCCCATATCGGGGCTTTGAGCAATTATTTTACCTTTTTCCACCTGGGGGTGAAATGCCTCCGCGGGCGGCTGGGCCAAAAGCAGGCCTGCCTCAGCCAGCCGCATGTATGCATCGCTGACGGTCAAGTTGTGCAAATTTGGTACCACTTTCATTTCGGGCCCCTTGCTGACCGTCAGGTTGACCACCCGCGGCAGCTTAACCTCGGGGTCGTCCGGGCCAGGATCCTGCGCGATGACGATCCCCCTAGGCTCTTCGCTGTGGACCTCCCTGGTTTGTACCTGCAGGCCCAGCGCCTTCAGTTCGGCCCTGGCCTGTTCCTCGGGCATTCCCACCACGCCGGGCACTTTGACCACCGGCACATCCATATATTTGTAAAAGCCATATACTCCTCCGGTAACCATCCCGGCCAGCAGCACAATTACCGCCGCCCATACCCAGAAGCGGGGCGTGAGCCAACCGTTGTTTCCTCTTGCGCCCGTCAAGTCGTCTTCCTCCTGTTCCGGCGCGGCTCGCTTCACGTTCCCCGCCGGCAGTATCACCGTAGCCTGACCGGTGTCTTCAACAGCCATCTCCAGGTGCTTGGCCAGTTCCCCGGCGCTTTGGTACCGGCGCTCGGGGTTTTTTTCCATGGCCCGCATAACCACCGCCGCCAGCTCGGGGGGTACCGCCGGGTTAACCTTGTCGACGGGCTGCGGCGTCTCCTGGATATGCTTGAGGGCCACGGCGATGGGGCTATCGCCGCTGTAAGGCTGCTTTCCGGTAAGCATTTCGTAAAGCAAAATACCCACGGCGTATATATCCGACCTGGCGGTAGCCGTTTCGCCCCGCGCCTGTTCCGGGCTTAAATAGTGTACCGACCCGATGATGGTGTCGGTCCTGGTCAAGGTGGCGGCGGTAGCTTCCATAGCGATACCGAAGTCGGTCAATTTGGCCCGCCCCTGCTTGGTAATTAAAATATTATGCGGCTTGACATCCCTGTGCACTATGTTGTTTTCATGGGCATGCTGCAGGGCTTCGCAAACCTGTACGGCAATACGCACTGATTCCGCCGGGTCGAGCCGGCCCTTTTGCTTAATGATGGTCTTGAGGTTGTCGCCCTCCACGAATTCCATTACCAGGTAATGGACACCGTCTTCGTGCCCCACGTCGTGGATATTGACGATATTGGGATGAGACAAGCTGGCCACCGCCTGCGCTTCGCGGCGGAACCGCTTGATGAAATTCTCGTCCGAGGTGAATTCCGGACGCAATACCTTGATGGTTACCAGGCGGTTCAGTAAAGTATCCCTGCTCTTATAAACAATGGCCATACCTCCCCCGCCCAGCTTTTCCAGTATTTCATACCTGTTACCCAGCATTTTACCAATCATACGCTTCACCTCGGAAGTAGGTTTAAAAACGGCGCGGCGGTTTTAAGGGTCGGGATCAGGGCTGCAGAGCTTTCCGAAAAATTTCCCGGGCCAGGGGCGCTGCCTGTCGCCCCCCGGAACCGGCGTTTTCCAGCAGCACGGCTACCGCCACCCGCGGCCGCTCGGCCGGCGCGAATCCCACGAACCAGGCGTGGGGCGGCCCGTGCGGGTTCTCCGCCGAACCGGTTTTACCGGCCACCGCCACACCCGGCAGCGCCGCCGCCCGCCCCGTGCCGCCGGCCACAGCAGCCACCATTTGCTGCTTAATCACCGCGGCCACCGCCGGATCCATGGCCCGCAGCCACTTCTCCGGATGCCGCCGGCTGAAGCGGCCGTACGGGTTCTCGTACCCGGCTACAATGTATGGTTTCATGACCAGGCCCTCATTGGCCACCGCGCAGGCCAGCAAAGCGGCATGCAGCGGGCTTAACAGCACCTCGCCCTGGCCTATGGCGGTGGATGCCAGGGCCGGCCCGTCCATAGCTCCCGCCGGTGGAATGTGCCCGGCGTAAACGGGCAGGGGAAACTCCGGCCGTTTTCCTATACCGCAAGCGCGCGCCTGCTGCACCAGTTTTTCTGCTCCCAGGGCCAGGCCGTACCGCGCGAAGGCCACATTGCAGGATGCCGCAAATGCCTCGTAAAAATCAACCAAACCGTGTGCCGCGTTGTCCCGCAACACAAAGCCGTTAATTACCAGCTCGCCCGTGCAATGCACGGTTTGTTCCGCCGCGCGCGGCTCGTGAGCCAGCACGGCCGCCGCCGTGACTATTTTAAAAACCGATCCCGGCGGGTAGGCTCCCTGACAGGCCCGGTTTAACAGCGGGGCTTTCCGGCCGTCAATATATTTGCCCGGCACAGCGGGGTCATACGCCGGGTAACTGGCCAGGGCCAGCACCTCGCCGGTGGCCGGGTTCAGTACCACCGCAGCACCTACGTGCCCTTGCAGCAAGCGGGCTGCGTGCGCCTGCAGCCCTGCATCGATGGTAAGCATTATGTCCCGGCCCGATGCCGGCCTGCCCAGGATCCGGTTGCGCAAGTTGCGCAAAACGTCTTCATCCCGCAGGCCCAGCAAAACAGGAGCCATGCTTTTCTCCAGGCCCGCAGAACCGTATTGCTGCGAGCAGTAGCCGGTGACGTGAGCCGCCGCATTGCCCAGCGGGTAACAGCGCTGGTAACCCCGTTCCGCCGGCAGGCTGCAGGCCAGCACCTCGCCATGGCGGTCCAGGATATCCCCGCGTTTGATCATGCTTTCCCGGGCCTGCAGGCGCGGGTCCGCCGGCTGAGTGCCGCCGCCCGAAACGCAATCCACGTAGGGCGGTATCAGGGCCAGGTAAGCGCATATGGCCGCCAGCCCTATTAAAACAGCGTATGCCAGCCTGCGCGTATTATACTTCATATTATATCAGCCTCGGCAGATATGTTGAGCAGCATACCGGCCAGGATAAAATTGGCTACCAGCGAGCTGCCCCCGTAACTGATATACGGCAGGGTTATACCGGTCATGGGCAATAACTTGGTCACCCCGGCAATAATGATAAAAACCTGCAGGCCCAGCAGAGCAGAGAAACCGGCCGCCGTTATTTGGGCGAAATCGTCCCGCGCGGCCAGCGCAATCTTAAAGCCCCGGTAAACCAAAATAATGAACAGCAGCAAAACGGCTATTCCGCCCAGCAGCCCGATTTCTTCGCAAATGGCGGCGAAAATGAAGTCCGTGTGCACCGCGGGGATAAACCCCGGAAAACCGTTACCCAGCCCCGCCCCGAACAGCCCCCCGGCTTTAATGGCATAAAGGGATTGGATAATTTGGTAACCCGCTCCCTGTGCCTCCGCCCAGGGGTTGAGCCAAATGGCCACCCGCGTGTGCACGTGGCCTACCGTAAAAAACGCCGCCGTCGCTCCGGCGATAAACAAAAAAACTCCCCCAAATATATACAGCCACCTGGCCGTGGCCACATACACCATGGCCAGAAAGGTAGCAAAGTAAATGAGGGCGGTGCCCAAATCCTTCTGAAAAACCAGCACCAGCAGCGCCGTAAGCCACATGCCCAGCAGCGGACCCCATGCCTGGGCCCCCGGCAGAAAGTAAGCGCGCCCGCCGCCCGAACGCCACGGGACCCTGTTTTCCACCAGGTAGCTGCCGAGAAACAATACCAGCAGCAGCTTGACAAATTCAGACGGCTGCCAGTGAAAAAGCCTCAGGTCCAGCCAGCTCTTTGCTCCGCCCATTTCCACTCCCACAAAAACGGGCAGCAGCAGGGCGATGATGCCGCCCAGGGCCAGCAGGTACTTATACTCTCCCAGCCACCGGTAACGCTGCCCCAGCAGGGTAGTGCAATACAGGGCCGCCATGCTGATAACCAGCCAGGCCAGCTGCCTGTAGCCGTAAGCCGGTTCCAGCCTGAACAGGAATATGATGCCGGTGCCCGCCAGTACATTGATAACCGGCACGATGTACGGGTCAAAACCAGCGTTCCGGTTTTGCCAAGTGAAGCTGAAGACCACAAACCCGGCAAACATAACGCAGGCCGCGCTGATAGCCCCCAGCCCCGGCAGCCCCGGATCATCCAGATAGAGGATTATTCCGCCGGTGAGGGTATAAAGAAAAGCCGCCAGTAGCAGTTTTCTCTCCCTGGAGCGTTTCTGCATCAATCCATCACCATGAGTATCATGGTTATGTTATCGTTGCTGCCGGCGCGCAGTGCCTCGGCCAGCAGCGCCCGCACCGCCGCGTGCGGTTCCGCTGCGGCCATTAACTGCCCAATCCGCTGCTCGCGCACGAAACCGGACAACCCGTCCGTGCAAATGAGCAGCCTGTCGCCGGCCACCAGCTGGTATGTAAAGATGTCGGGCTCCACCCGCGGGGCTAAGCCCAGCGCCTTGGTGAGAACATTGCGGCCCGGGTGGTGAAAAGCGTCCTGCTCGGTTATCACGCCGCCGTCAAGGAGCTCCTGCACCAAGGAGTGGTCGTTGGTAAGCTTTTGTATCTTTTCGCCGCGCAGCAGCAACACCCTGCTGTCCCCAACATTGGCCACGGTGAGCCGGTACCCTTCCACCAGGCAGGCGGCCAGCGTCGTTCCCATACCCCTGCGGGAGGCATTTTCCAAGGCCGACCGGTAAACCGCCGCGTTGGCCTGCTGTATGCCCAGCGCCAGCAGGTCCCGGGCCGCATATCCCCGGCCGGCATGCGTCCTGATATATTTCTCCAATTCTTCCAGGGCCATTCTGCTGGCCACGTCGCCGGCCAGGTGCCCGCCCATGCCGTCGGCCACGGCAAACAAGCCCAAACCGGGACAGGCACACAACCAGTCTTCATTTCTCCGGCGCACCGGTCCGCACTCGGTGACCTGACTCCACCTCATAATCCCACCTCATAAACCTGAATATCACGTTACCGATCTTGATGTGATCACCGTTTGCCAGCACTGCAGGCCCTTCCAGGAGTAGCCCGTTTAAAAAGGTACCGTTTTTGCTGCCCAGGTCTTCCAGCCAGTACTGCCCGTTGCGGCAATACAACCGCGCGTGCCGGTTGGAAGCAAACCGGTCGGGAATTACCACTTCGTTTTCCGGCCCCCTGCCCAGTTTCAATTCGCCGGCCAGCGGAAATTCCTTCCCCACCAAACCGCACGCGGAAGGCGCGCTCACCACCCGCAGTACCCCGGCCTTGTTCCTAAGGGCATCCGGCTGTCGTACCGGCGCGCGCGGTACAGTGCCCCGCAAGTCTTTCAGTAAGTAAGATAATAAAATGAATATAAATGCGTAAACCAGCACCAGAAACATGGTGCGCAAAACAAACAAAAAAATCTCCAAAAATCATTCCACCTTGAAAACCAGCACGGTTTTACCCAGTTTGATGATGTCGCCGTGGCCCAGCACCTTGTTTTCCACTTTCTCTCCGTTCACATACGTACCGTTGGTGCTGCCCTGGTCCCTGATGACGTACCGCCGGCCCTGGCGCATCACCACGGCATGCCGCCTGGATACGCTGGCGTCGGGCAGGTAGACATCGCACGTTTCCCTGCGCCCGAGAACCACCAGGTTGTCATCCAGTGTAAATTGCCTGCCCCGCAGCACGCCTTCCGTCACTTCCAGGCGAGCCGGCCGCTCGCCATTTACCGGCTGTTCCCGGAGCGAGCCGCCGCTGCAGACCGGAGTGTAGCACAGGGTATCTTCCGTTAGCGGGCTTAAATCCTCCGCCCGCGTAAAAAAACTTTCCACCCTGAACTTGCCCGGGGCAAGGTTTTTGTCTTCTTCGATGTGCACCGTCACCGGCCCCGGCAAAGTATAATTTTTTTCCACCGCCTTGCCGGCCAGGTAAGTGCTGAATTCAGACGACAACTGTTCAACAAAAGCCTTGGCGCGGGCATAATTGCCCGCATCCAGGTATACCACGTAACGGTTGGGCGCGTATACTTCACGCAGCCCGGGCCGGCTGCGGTCGCTCATCTCCCGGGCCAGTTTCCTGGCCACTTTTACGGGCTGCAAGTCGCCCTCGGACCTGTTTTGGAAAAAACCCTCAATATGCCTTTCCAAGTTGCTTTCCAGTTTACGCCAAAACCTCATTCCCGACCCCTCGCATTGACGCGCCGCCGCAGCTGGCCGCAGGCGGCGTCAATGTCCAGCCCCAATTCGCGGCGCACGGTGACCGGGTACCCGGCCCGTTCCAGCATCGCCCGGAAAGCGCGTACGTTCCGCGCGGCGCTGCGCCGCCACCCGCGTTCAGGTACCGGATTGACGGGTAATAAATTGATGTGGCAGTGAATACCGCGTAAAATACCGGCCAGTTCGCCCGCGTGCTGCTGCGAGTCGTTGACGCCGGCCAGCAGGGCGTACTCGAACGAAACCCGGCGGCCCGTAGTTTCCGCGTACGCGCGGCATGCCGGGAGCAGTTCTTCCAGCGGGTACGCTTTATTCACCGGCACCAGCCTGCTGCGCAGCTCGTTGTTGGGAGCGTGCAGCGAAACCGCCAAAGTGATGGACAGGCGTAGTTCCATTAGATCATATACGCGCGGCACTATGCCGCAGGTGGACAGCGTAACGTGCCGGTGGCTGATATTAAGCCCGTACGGCGCATTCACCAGCGTCAAGAATTTTATCGTGGCCGCATAATTATCCAGCGGTTCGCCCGAGCCCATCAACACTACGCGCCCCACCCGGCAGCCGGAATCACGCTGCATAGCCCAAATCTGGTCGATTATTTCCCCCGCCGTCAGGTTACGCACCAGCCCTTCCAGCCCCGACGCGCAGATCCGGCAGCCCATGCGGCACCCCACCTGCGTGGACAGGCAGGCCGAATAACCGTACCGGTAACGCATCAGCACGCTTTCCACCGTCTGCCCGTCGGCCAGCTCCAGCAGGTATTTTACCGTGCTGCCGTCGCGAGAAACCTTTTTCCCGGCCACGTTCAAGCCGCCGGCTCTAAACCGCCGGGAGAGCATTTCCCGCACGTCCCGGGGCAAACTGGTCATTTCCGCAAAGGAAGCGACCCCTTTGCGGTGCACCCAACCGGCAATTTGGGATGCACGGTACGCCGGCAAACCCAGGTCGGCCGTCACTTGTTTCAGTTCCGCCAGCGATAGGTCCCGCAAGCTAGGGAGATTTGCCATGCCCGCCCTCCCGTCATGTTGGCATTTTTACACCCGGCTGTTTATTTTCTTTACTGCACTCGCAACCGGCACCTGGCAACTGCTGCCGGGTGCTTTTCGCAACCTGGCAATAAAGAAGCCATCCAGGCCGTCGTGCAAGTGGGGCATAATTTGCAAGAAACCTTGCCGCAAAGTGCTGTCCCAGTCCAGGCTGTCGGGCAATAAGCCGGCCAGCGATTCCAGGGTAAAGTCGGGATGAGCCCTTAAAAACGCCTCCACTTGCCCCAGATTCTCCTCCCGGGTGATGGTGCAGGTACTGTAGACCAGGATTCCGCCGGGCTTTAAGGCGGCGGCCGCCGCAGACAGTATCTGGGACTGCAGGAGAGCCAGTTCCCGGATCTGCCCTTCTTTTTTGCGCCACTTGGCATCCGGGCGGCGGCGCAGCACTCCCAGCCCGGAGCACGGGGCGTCTACCAGCACGTAATCGGCCCATACCGCGTATTCCTCCGGCAGGTGCCGGGCGTCGGCCAGCAGGGTGCGCACTATCGTCACGCCCAGCCGCCGGCAGTTGTCCTCAATTAACTTGATTTTATGCCGGTGGACGTCCAGGGCCAGTATTTCACCCCGGTTTTGCATCAACTGGGCCAAGTGGGTGGCTTTGCCACCGGGGGCGCTGGCCACGTCGATCACCCGGGAGCCCGGCCCGGGGTGCACGGCCTGCCCCACCAGTATCGAGCTTTCGTCCTGGACCTGCAATAGACCCTCCCGAAAAGGGACCAGCCGCCCGGTGACAACTCCGCCACCCAACAGCAGGCAGTCCCGCGCGTACTTCCCCCTTTGCACGGCGATTCCCTCTCCGGCCAGCATGGCCATTACCGTTTCGGTATCCGCTTTGAGCGTGTTCACCCGCACCGTGTTGGGCGCCGGCCGGTTATTCGCTTCGCATAAGGCCGCCGCGGTCGTAAAACCGAACTGGTCCATCCAGCGGCGCACCAGCCAGGCCGGGTGCGAGTGACGCAGCGCAATATATCCCACGGGGTCCTGGCCCGGATCGGGATAAGGCAGCCTTTCCCGGCCCCGCACCAAGTTGCGCAGCACGCCGTTGACAAACTTGACTATCCCCTCGTGGCCGTGCCGGCGGGCCAGCTTGGCCGACTCGTTTACGGCGGCGGCGTCCGGAACCCGTTCCATAAACAAAACCTGGTAAGCCCCCAGGCGCAAAATATTACGCACCTTTGGGTCAAGCCGGGAAAGCGGCCGGCGCAAGTAAAGCCCCAGCGCCCAGTCCAGCGTGTTTAAACGGCGCAGGGTCCCGTATACCAGTTCGGTAATAAAAGCCCGGTCAAGCCTGCAGGGGTCCGCCTTGTCCAGGGCGGCCCCCAGGGCCAAGTTAACATATGCCCCGCGCTCTTCCACGTCCAATAGAACTTGCAGGGCCAGTTCTCGGGCATTAACCGGGGATGGCAATTCAATCACATCCAACACATAATTTAAATAATATTATGTTTGTTATTACGTCTTATTGCTTGTTAGAAAGAATTGAACGGCCTCATCCACCCGCTGCAGGGAAACCCGGGTGTTTTGGCACGGGCCCTCGGGCCGCAAGTTGGTGACACCCAGTACAGGTACGGGATTGGCATCCAGGATGCCGCTGGTTAAATCGCGCTCGCATGCAATGGCCACGATGGCCTTGGGGCGGTAGTCCCGCACGTACTTGCGGGCCAGCGTTCCGCCGGTGGCCATACCCACCCGGATGCCGTAACGGTCGCGCAGGTTTAAGATGTCATTGACGTTGCATTTACCGCAGCGGCGGCAGTTGTCAATGTTACCCGTCACCTTATGCAGGCAGTCGCTGTTTTGCAGGCAATGGGGCGCCAACAACAGCAATTGGTGCGGTTCGATTTTAATGCGCTTGGCGGAAACAAGATTATTATTTACGGCAATAAAGGAACGCTTTATCCGGTCCATGTCTATCCGCAGTATTTTGCCCAGAACCAGCACCAGCGGGAAAAATGTGTTCAGCGCCACCCGCATGGGCCCCTGCAAAAGACCCATTGGCCGGGAGCGGATGATGGTGAGCACTATGCCGGCCAAGCCGAAACCGGCCAGTACGATAACGGCGATGAGCGCCACCACCAGCAGAAGCAGAACCAGTTGATAGACCACCGACCGCTCCGGGCTGAACAACAAATACCAGATGGCCGCCGTCACCAACCCCACGGCCGCTACGCTTATGCCCAGCAGCCCGATAAACAAGCGCTTGCGCTCATAAACCTGCACCATGTTTTGCAACCTGATCAACCCCCGTCAGGGTGCTTGCCCAGCACCTCGCCCGGCAGCACCGGATTACCCCTTAAAAACAAGGCCGCCGGCATCTGCCTTTTGCCCTGCAGCTGCAGCTCTTCTATCTTTATTATTCCCCGGCCGGTTTGCACCAAAAGCCCCTTTTCCCCGTCCGCCGCCAGCACCCGGCCCGGCGGCCCGCCGCCATTGCCCGGAACGCGGCCCGGCACCGACACACGCCAGATTTTCAGCAGCTTGTCCCCCAGGTAAGTGCGCGCGCCCGGCCAGGGATGCAAACCGCGCACCTGGTTTTTCACTGCGACAGCGTCATTGGCCCAGTTGATAACTGCATGTGCGGTGGTCAGCGGCGGCGCGTAAGATGCAAGCGCGTGGTTCTGCGGCACGGGGCGAATTTGTCCTCGCGCCAGTTTATCCAGGGTTTGGACCAGCAACTGCCCGCCCAACGACGCCAAAAGGTCGTGAACCGTTCCCGCCGTATCGTCCTCACCGATGGTTATCCTGCCCTGCATAAGTATGTCGCCGGTATCCAAGCCTTCGTCCATTTGCATGATGGTGATGCCCGTTTCCTTTTCCCCGTTGATCACGGCCCACTGAATCGGCGCCGCGCCGCGGTAAGCCGGCAGCAGCGAAGCGTGCACGTTGATGCAGCCGTAAGGCGGCAAGTCAAGAATCTTTTTCGGCAGTATCCGGCCGTAGGCAGCCACTACAATAACTTCCGGGTCCAGCGCGTGCAGTGCGTTTAAAAACCCCGTTTCGCCGATTTTTTCCGGCTGGTACACCGGCAGGCCGGCTTGCCGGGCCAGCGTTTTCACAGGCGGCGGGCGCATTTTTTTGCCCCGCCCGGCCGGCCGGTCCGGCTGGGTGACCACGGCGGCTACGGTATGGTTGCTTTGCAACAGGGCACGCAGAGACGGCAGAGCAAAATCCGGCGTGCCCATGAATACGACCTTCATGGCTACCTCCGTTTACCGGTAAATTACTCGACTTTTCTTAAATTCTTGGCCTTATCGGTAAATAAAATACCATTTAGATGATCTATCTCGTGCTGCAGCGCCCGGGCAAAAAAACCTTCCGCCTCGATTTCCGTTTCGCTGCCTTTCCTGTTCAGCCCCTTTACCCTGATCCAGGCCGAGCGGGTTACCTCGCCCACCACGCCGGGAATGCTCAAGCAGCCCTCCGTACCGGTTTCCTCGCCAGCGGCGACCAAGATTTCCGGGTTAATCAATTCTACCAACCCTTCACCTATATCTACAACAATAACCCGCTTGGAAATACCGATTTGCGGGGCGGCCAGCCCCACCCCCTTGTTGGCGTACATGGTATCCCGCATGTTGTCCAGCAATTTAATTATATTGCGACCCAGTTTGGTAACGCGCTGTGCTTTTTCCCGCAGCACTTTGTTTTCGGCTTGCACGATAACGTATACGGCCAACTGGTTTTTGCCTCCTTATTTCATTGTCTTCACATAATGCTCATGGGATCGACGTCAACGCTTAGGGACAGCTCTTTGCCGGGCAGGTTAAAACCCGTGCGGCGCCGTAACTCCTCCATAACCCGGCGCAGTCCATGGTAGTCCGGGCTCCAGGTAATTACGTGCCAGCGATGAACCCCCTTTAACCGGGCCACGGGTGCCGGCGCCGGTCCCACTATGTATATTTTATCCCGATCCGCGCCTTTTACCAAGCCGTCCAGCAACTCGCGCAAGTTCAAGGCCGCCTCCCGCACCGCGCTTTCGCTCGCGCCGTGCACCAGCAGGCGGACCATTTTGGAAAAAGGCGGGTATCCCATGGATTTGCGCAGCGAAAGCTCGCGCCTGAAAAATGTATGGTAGTCGTGCCGGGCGGCAGTCTGTATGGCGTAATGTTCCGGCGTGTAAGTCTGGATCAGCACTTCGCCGGGGGTTTTCCCGCGTCCCGTACGGCCGGCCACCTGGGCCAGCAGCTGAAAGGTGCGCTCCCCGGCACGAAAGTCGGGCATGTGCAATGAAATATCGGCATTTACTACACCGACCAGGGTCACGCCGGGAATGTCCAGCCCCTTAGCTATCATCTGCGTACCCACGAGAATATCGGCCGCGCCCCGGCTAAAAGCGTCCAGTATACGCTGATGCGAACCCTTGCGCGTGGTGGTGTCGGCGTCCATGCGTAAAACGCGCGCTCCGGGCACCAAGGCCTGCAGTTCTTTTTCCACCCGCTGCGTGCCCGTGCCGAAGTAGCCTATCTGGCGGCTGCCACAGTCCGGGCAAAATTGCGGGGCTTTAACGGTATAATTGCAATAATGGCAGCGAAGCAGCCCGTCCATATGGTAGGTCAGGGAAATCTCGCACCGGAAACACTTCAATACCATGCCGCATTCCCGGCAGACAACGAGGGTGTTTAATCCCCGCCGGTTGAGGAAGATTATGGCCTGCTCTTTCTTTTGTAATCTCTCTTGCAGTTTGCGCTGCAGCAGGAAACTAAAAATGCCGCCGTTACCCGCCCGCAGTTCCTGGCGCATATCCACAACGCGCACCTCAGGCATACCCTTTCCTTCAATTCTTTTGGGCAGGCTTAACAGCTTATATGCCCCGCCGGGCAGAACCCGGCAGTAAGATTCCAGGGAAGGTGTTGCACTGCCCAGCACCAGCATACCCCCGCTCTTCCGGGTTCGGTACAGGGCCACGGCCCGGGCATGATACCGGGGCGTTTCCTCCTGCTTATATGACCATTCATGCTCCTCATCGATAATTACCAGGCCCGGGTCGGGGACCGGTGCCAGCACGGCGGAACGCGCCCCCAGCACCACCGGCGCCTCGCCGTCCTCGATGCGCCGCCACTCATCGTACCTTTCACCATCGGACATGCGGCTGTGCAGTACCGCCATGGACCTGCCGAAGCGGGCCCGGAAAATTTTGACCATCTGCGGAGTCAGGGATATTTCCGGCACCAGCGCGATGGCCTGGCGCCCCGCGCGTAAAACTTGTTCGATGCAGTGCAAGTAAACCTCTGTTTTCCCGCTGCCGGTCACCCCGTGGAGCAAAAAAACCCGGTGACCGCCCGCCCGCAGCGCGGCGTTTATTTCCCGCACTGCCTTTTCCTGTTCGGCGGTCAGCCGGACCCCGGCCGCGGCCGCGCCGGGCGGCGGCGAAGGATAAGGATCGCGCAGGGGAATCTCGCTTTCCACGCGCAGCCATTTACCGGCCGCCAGTTTATCCACCACCGATGGCGATGCGCCCGCCAGCGCTGCCAGGTGGCGCCGGCTTAGCCCCGGGTTTTTCAGCGCCGTTTCCAGCACCGCCAAGCTTTTAGGCGCCCGGCGGCCCATTTCCCGGCGCATTTCTTCAAGCTTTTCAGGTGTAACACGGCAATAGTAACGAGTTATGCGCTTGCCGGTGGTTTTCTTTAATACCGGAGCGATGACGGCGTGCAGGGCACGTACAGTATCGCACAGGTAATAGCTGGCTATCCACCTGGCCAAGTCCAGCTGGTCCTCCCGGAAAAACGACCGGTTGTCCACAAGTTCGATAATTTCCTTGACATTATCTACCACCTGCCGCTGGCTAAAGCCCACCACGAAACCGGTTACCCGCCGCCCGCCGAAGGGCACCCGCACGCGGTGGCCGAACCGCAAAGACCCGGCCAGGGCTTCCGGCACGCGGTACTGGAATGTCCGGTCGCTCCCTACTCCCGGCACCTCCACCAGCACGTCGGCATACAACTGCAACTGTTTCACCTTTCTTCCTACCCTGCTGCTTTAATTTAATTATAGACCATGGACAAAGACCCCTCAATCCATTTTATGAGACGACCGGCGGGCCGCGTTTTCTTCCCGCTCATTCCGTTCGCCCCCGGCCGGCGGGCGCTGCGGGGCGTGTACGATGGTGAGACTGTCAAAAATAATTTCCCTCTCATACTGCAGCTGGTTATCACGGTAATATCTCTGCCGGATTTCCACCCGGGGTACGAAAATGGAGAATTCATGGGGCACCGCCAGGTCCACCCGGCGGGCCATGGCCACCGCCAGTTCGCCGATTTTTATCATCCCGACGTCCTCTTGCTTGGCGCGGCGCAGCTTCTTTTTCAGCCTGTCCAGCAACATGCCTATTCCCTCATTATCCTTTATTACCATCTTATGTAATTTAAAAGCGTTGAGCAGCAACTTTACATAAAATAAAATTTGTCTTAACATTCCTTACAGTTTATTTATTCTAGCTTAAAAAAGGTCTGATAGAGTAAAAAAGGCGGCAAAAGTTCTCGGCAGGGAGGCGATACCTGGTGGATAAGGGATTGGCAGGTATTTATGAAAACTTGGTCAAGTATTTGCTGGGCATTGTCGCGGTTACTTCCGTGCTTATACTGTTGTTGATATTTTATTTTCTGATACGGGAAGGCGCCGGCTTGTTTTCCCACGTCAGCCTGCCCGGTTTTATTTTCGGCACCGAATGGCTTCCGGACGCCGAACCGCCGCGCTTTGGAGCTCTGCCGTTGATTACCGGCTCGCTGGTGGTTACGACCGGTGCAGGGATTATAGCCATAAGCATTGGCATCGGTATAGCCGTGTTCCTGGCCGAAGTTGCCCCGCGCAGCGTGCGCGAGGTCGCCAAAGCGGTTATCGAGCTGCTGGCGGGTATCCCCTCGGTCGTTTACGGTTTTCTCGGGTTGACCGTGCTGGCCCCGCTAATCAAGGACATGTTAAATTTGCCCAGTGCCCTGTGTGCCTTTACGGCTTCCATCGTGCTGGGCATCATGGCCCTGCCCACGGTGGTGAGCATTTCCGAGGACGCCCTGGATGCGGTGCCCCGCGAATACCGGGAAGCCTCCCTGGCCCTTGGGGCCACAAAGTGGGAAACTACCTGGCGCATTGTGGTGCCCAGCGCCCGTTCGGGCCTGCTGGCCGCGTCCATGCTCGGCTTGGGGAGGGCCATCGGTGAAACCATGGCCGTGTTGATGGTGGCCGGCAACGCCACCCTGATTCCCCACTCCATTTTCGACCCCGTCCGCACCATCACCGCCGACATCGCCGCGGAAATGGGCGAAACGGTGCACGGGGGACTTCATTACCAGGCCCTTTTCGGGCTGGGAATAGTGCTGTTCAGCATTACCTTCTTCATTAACATGGTAACGGACATCGTCTTTGCCAGGACTTCATCCAAGAGAGGTGCATCGTAATGCCGGCGGCCAAGCGCTTAAAGGAACAACTGGGTTTTAGCGCCCTGGCCGTTTTAACGTGCCTGGCCATTGTACCTGTCCTGGCCATCGTCGGCATGCTGGCCTGGAAGGGCTGGCCGGCCCTGACTTGGGAATTTTTAACCCAACCGCCCCGCAAATTTTTGACCCAAGGCGGCATCTTTCCAGCTATTGTGGGCACCCTGGGTTTAACCACGGGCACCATCCTGATAGCCCTGCCGCTGGGCATCGGTACCGCCATTTACTTGGTGGAATATGCCGGTAAAAATATCTTCACGCGGGTAATCAGGTTGGCCATCATCAATTTAGCCGGAGTTCCTTCGGTGGTTTACGGGTTGTTCGGGTTAGGGCTTTTTGTCCTTACACTGAAGCTGGGCAGGTCGCTGGCAGCCGGTGCGCTGACGCTGGGCTTTTTGACCCTCCCCATTATCATTTCCACCGCCGAGGAAGCGCTTTTAGCGGTACCGGACGATTACAGGCACGCCAGCCTGGCCCTGGGCGCCACCAAGTGGCAGACCATCAGGCGCATCGTCCTGCCGGCGGCGCTACCCTCCATGATCACCGGCGCCATCCTTGGCATCAGCCGCGCCGCCGGAGAAACGGCCCCCATCATGTTTACGGCAGCGGCCATTTACATACCCAGCCTGCCCAGTTCGGTACGCGACCAGGTCATGGCCCTGCCCTACCATTTATATGCAGTAGCCACCGAGGTTCCTAACGTACCGGACCACATGGCCTTCGGTGCCGCGCTTGTCTTACTTGCCATAGTAAGCGGCATGAACTTGATCGCCGTTGCCATTAGAACGAGGATGAGATTAAAACGCATGCGATAATTAATGCTATCTATGGCCTAATAATAAGGTGATCACATGGAAAACAAAATGGAAACCAGAAAACTAAGCGTGTACTACAAAAACTTCCAGGCCCTGTACAGCGTTGACCTGCCGATACAAAAAAATGCCGTCACGGCGCTGATCGGCCCGTCGGGCTGCGGCAAGTCCACTTTCCTGCGCGCCTTGAACCGCATGAACGAGGTGATCGAGGGCACTAGAGTGGAAGGGGAAGTATTGCTGGACGGTAAAAACATTTACGATCCCCGGGTGGACCCGGTGGCCCTGCGCAAGAAGGTGGGCATGGTTTTCCAGAAGCCCAACCCATTTCCCATGTCCATATTTGACAACGTGGCTTACGGGCCGCGCATCCACGGTATAAAAAAGAAAACGGACCTGGAGCAAATAGTGCATAAAAGCCTGGCGGCCGCCGCCCTCTGGGACGAAGTCAAGGACAGGTTATACAAATCGGCCCTCGGCCTCTCGGGAGGCCAGCAACAAAGGCTGGTCATAGCCAGGGTGCTGGCGGTGGAACCGGAAGTAATTCTCATGGATGAACCGGCCTCGGCCCTGGACCCCATTTCCACGGCCAAACTGGAAGACTTGATCCACCAGCTTAAACAGAATTACACCATAGTAATAGTAACCCACAACATGCAGCAGGCCGCCAGGGTGTCCGACTATACCGGTTTTTTTCTCAACGGTGAATTAATCGAATATAATACAACCACCGCCATATTCACGGCACCCCGGGAAAAACGCACAGAAGATTATATTACCGGTAGATTCGGTTAACAAAAGGAGTTAGACACTTATGGTAAGAGAGTCTTTTCATGAACAGCTGGATAAACTGCGGGGCGACATAGTACGCATGGGTAACCTCGTAGTAAACGCCATTGACATGGCCACCACGGCCTTCAAGCGGCGCGACATGGACCTGGCGGAAAAAGTGGTCATGGACGACGAAAAAATTGACAGGCTGGAGCTGGAGATCGAAAAGAAATGCATGTCCCTGCTGGCCCTGCAGCAGCCGCTGGCAAGAGACCTGCGCTTCATCGGCACCGCCTTGAAAATCAACACCGACCTGGAAAGAATCGGTGACTACGCCTGCAACATTGCCAAAATAGTGCTCACCATTGGCAAAGAGCCCTTTATCAAACCGCTGGTCGACCTCCCCCACATGGCGGAGCTATGCCGCCAGATGGTCAAGGATAATTTAAACGCTTTTATCAACCAGGACCGGGAAAAGGCGCTGGCAACCGCTAAAAAAGACCACGAGGTAGACCACCTGTACCAGGAGGTGTTCCAGGAACTGCTGGCGCTGATGATGCAGAACTCCCAAAACATCCGCCAAGCTACTTTCCTGCTTATGATCGCCAGGCACCTGGAGCGCATCGGCGACCATGCCACCAACTTGAGCGAGTGGATCATATATATGGTTTCCGGAGAAAGGTTGGAACTTAATGAAAAGCTGTTCTAAAACAGCCCGCAATGGTTTGTCACGCCGGAAAAACCTTTTCTGTGCTCGGCGGGCGAACCGCCGCAATCTCCCTTACCGGCCCGGCCCGTTGGCCAGGGCCTTGTCCTCTTTTATGGCGATGGCCTTGCTGGCCATCTTTACTTTTTGCCTTTCAATGGCCCCCATCTCACCCAGCACGTACTCCGCTATATTCACCGAGTGGTCGCCGATGCGCTCCATGTTGCTCAGCAAGTCCAGGAACACCGAACCTTCAGCGCCACCACAAAGGCCCTCGTTCAAGCGCATGATATGGCCTTCCCGGAATTCCTTCTCCAGGTTGTCAATGACCACTTCGTTCCTGATCACCTGCCTGGCCATAAAGCTATCGCCGGTTTCCAGCGCTTTTAAGGCCATGTTCAGCGTTTTTTCGGTCAGCTCGGCCATGGAGCGTATGCTGGCCACCGCCTCGTCGGAAAAGGTAATCTTGTTTTCCATGCTGTAAATGGACAATTCCACGATGTTGTCGGCATGGTCACCGATGCGTTCCAGGTCGGTAACCACCTGCAGCAGTGTGGTGGCGTAATTGGACTGGTCCTCAGTCATTTTTTTGTCGGCCGACAGCTTGACCAGGTAATCGGTAATATCATTATCCAACCTGTTGATTAACTCCTCTTTCTGCTCTAGGTACATGGGGTTAAGATCCTTGCTCCTGGGATTGAAAAAGAATTGCACCGATTCGCTGAAAAATTGCCTGGCGTGCCGGCCCATGCGCAGCACCTCCCTGGTAGCCTGCCCCAGGGCCACCGACGGGTTGGCTAGAAGCCTCGGCTCCAGGTAGCGGGGCTCCATGATAAACTGGGCGTCGGGCCCGGGCACTATCTTGGTCACGGCCCAGGCCAGGTAGCCGACAAAAGGCAGCTGGAGCAAGGTGTTGGTGATATTGAACATGCCGTGGGTTTGGGCGATCTGCATGCGGATGTTCAGCGTTTCCCAAGTACCCTCAAACCCCGGCAGCAGTACGAAGAAATAGTTGGTGGCCAGTCTTATAAACTCCGGGAAAATGCCCAGCAGAAACAAGGGCAAAAAAATAGCGGTACCGCTTAAGTTAAAAAGCGTGTGCGTCAGCGCCGCGCGGCGCGCGGCTATGGTGGTGCCGATGGAAGCAAGCAAAGCCGTCACCGTGGTGCCGATATTGTCCCCGAATAAAATGGGCACGGCCTGCTGGTAGGTCACGGCTCCCTGGTCGGCCAGGTTTTGCAGCACGCCAATGGTAGCACTGCTGCTCTGCACCACCACGGTCATAACCGTACCTATGGCCACGCCCAGCAGCGGGTTGTCTTCCACGCTGGTCATTAAATTGATAAAAACGTCCCAATCCTTGAGAGGTTTTAAACCATAACCCATAACGCTCATGCCGTAAAAAAGCATGCCGAACCCGAACAAAACCTGGCCCACGTTGGCCACCTTTTTGTTCTTGATGAAAAACATAAGTATAACGCCGACGGCTATTATGGGCAATGCGTAGTGTTCCAGCTTGAACCCGATCATGTAGGCTGTAATAGTGGTACCAATGTTGGCCCCCATGATGACCCCGATGGCCTGGCGCAGCGTTAACAGCCCGGCGTTAACCAGGCCCACCGTGAGCACGGTGGTGCCGCTGCTGCTCTGGATCAGGGCAGTGGTTAGCGCGCCGGTGATCACACCGCGCAGCGGGGTCTTGGTTCCCTTTTCCAGGAACTCCCGCATGCGCTTGCCGGCTACGGTTTGCAGCCCTTCCGACATGTACTTTATACCGAACAAGAACATGCCCAAGCCGCCCAACGCGCAAAAAACAATTTCCTGGATTGATAAAGACATGAGTTGTCCCCTCCGCGATTTGATCAATCCAATCCCACAGTAATTCTACCAGATCATCATTAAATTATTAAACTTAATATTTACTTATTTAATAATAATTTAACATAATTTATATTCACTACATCCGGCGGGCCCGCCTGCGGGCTAACACGCAGCGGCCGATTTGCACCACCTGCCGGCACTGCCGGGCCCACGGGTTCGCAAGCTTGGCCGGGTTCCAGAAATATAGGGAGTTACCCGTGGGATCGCAAACAAAAAAGCTTTTTCCAGCGCCGGAAAAAGCCGAACAGCCCGGCGGCTTTTTTTTTTCGCAACAGTCGCGGGCTATAATAAACCTTTATGATATCTTTACATTATTTACACTGTTTTTAATGCTAGTTAAAACACGTTTGTTATAGTTGGTGCTGAAAAAGGGCGCGCCCTAAAAACGAAAGGAGAGGTTATGTAAATGCGCAAAAAATTGCTGAAAGCATTCCCGTTAGTACTATTGCTGGCACTGATAGTCGTGTTGGCAGCCGGCTGCGGCGGAAACGCGGAAAATGGCGGACAGAACAATCAACAAAGCCCGGGCAGCGGGCAAGAACTAAGCGGCACGCTGAACCTTAACGGCTCTACCACGGTGGCTCCCGTGGCCCAGGCCTGGGCGGAAGCGTTCAATGCCAAGCACCCCGGCGTGGATATAGTGGTCACCGGTACCGGATCGGGCAACGGCATTGCGGCGCTCATTAACGGGACCACCGACATCGCCATGGCTTCCCGCAAAATAAAAGATAAGGAACGCAACCAGATCAACGGTACCGTCAAGGAATTTGTAGTGGGACGCGACGGCCTGGCCGTGATCGTCCATCCCAATAACCCGGTGGAAGAGCTGACCATGGCGCAAATCAAGGACATTTTCACCGGTAAAATAACCAACTGGCAGGAAGTGGGCGGCCCGGACGCGGACATTTACGTTTACACCAGGGACACCAGCTCGGGCACTTACGGTTTTTTTAAAGAATTTGTGCTTAACGATGAGGAATATACCAAAAACAGCAGGAAAACCGCTTCCAACGCTGCCATGGTCAAAACGGTGGCCCAGGAGGAATACGCCGTCGGTTACTGCGGCCTGGCTTTCGTGGATAATAGCGTAAAAGCCGTGCGCGTCAGCAAGGACGGCGGCCCGGCGGTGGAGCCATCCATTGAAAATGCCAAAGCCGGCCAATATCCCATTGTGCGCGATTTAAACATGTACACCATCGGTGAACCAGCGGGCTTGGCCAAGGCGTTTTTGGATTTCGGCTTCAGCGCCGAAGGGCAGGCCATGGTAGAGGAGGTCGGCTACCTGCCGGTGAGATAAACTTTTAAACACGGATATGGAAGTTAAAATACCACCGATTTTGCGATCTAAAGCTACCTTCCGGTGAAATAACCTTTGGTAACGGCGGTTACGCGGCAATTTCCCGCATTTACTGCCGTTTTTCTTTGGGCAGGGTAAAGAAAAACGCTGAACCTTTGCCCGGCTTGCTTTCCACGCCTACCGTCCCGCCGTGTATGTCAACGATGTGCTTGACGATGCTGAGACCCAGGCCGGTGCCGCCCTGCAGGCGGCTTCTGGTTTTATCCACCCGGTAAAACCGTTCAAAAACCCTGTCTATATCTTCGGGCGGAATACCGATGCCGGTGTCCCGCACCCAAACAACAGCGTCGCGCTGCTTTTCTTCAACCTCGATTTCAATCCTCCCCCCGGCGGGGGTGTATTTAATGGCATTGTCCACCAGGTTGACCATCACCTGCTCTATCATATCCCGGTCCAAGCGGGCCATGACGGGCCCGGCGGGCAGCCGCAGCTCGATGGTGAGGCCGGCATTTTCCGCCTGGCCCTGCAGTTTTAAAGCCGTGTCCCTAACCAGGGACGATACGTTCTCAGGCTTAAGTTTGAGCTTGACCTGTTTGGCCTCAATCCTTGACAATTCCAGTAAATCATGGATCAACCTTTTTAGCCGCCCGGCTTCGTTATCGATTATTTCCACGAACTCGCGGCACGTTTCCGGGTCGTGCATGGCCCCGTCCAGCAGCGTTTCGGTAAAGCCTTTCACCGCCGTCACCGGGGTTTTCAACTCGTGAGAAACGTTGGCCACGAATTCCGAGCGCACTTTTTCCAGCTTCCGTATTTCGGTGATATCGTGCAAAACCGCCACCACGCCGGCCAGGTTGCCCGTATGATCGAGGACAGGGGAAATGACGACCTGCAGAGTTGTTTCCTTAGGTGCAGCCATCTTTATTTCCCGCTCCACCACTTGACCGCTTTCCAGCGCAGTCTTTATGGCCGCCGACAGCTCCGGGTGCTTGAGCGAAGCGTCATAGGGCAGCCCGGAACCCGGGAAGGAAAAATATTTTTCCGCCGCCGGGTTCACCAGTTCCACCCGCCCTTTACCGTTAATAATGACGACGCCGCTGATCATGCTGGCCAATACCGCCTCCAGCTTATTTTTTTCCTCGGAAACCTGCCTGACCTTATCCTCTATGGTTTCCGCCATCTGATTAAGCGTACCGGCCAGCTCGCCGATCTCGTCGCTGCTCGTCACCTCGGCGCGTCCCCGAAAATCCCCCCGCGACATGCGCCGCGCCAGGGCGGACAGCTTTTCCACCGGTTCCGTCACCCTTTTGCTCAGTGCCAGGCTGACGGCGGCGGTAACGAAAACGGCCAGCATAATGGCGCCCAGTGCCACCGACCACAGCCGGGAAAAGGCCTGTCGCGTTTCCGCCAGGGGCAGCGCCAGGCGCATGAACCCGGCGGTCGTACCGTTTCTGGTAACGGGTACGGCCACGTACATCATGCCCGTATCCAACGTCGTGCTGTGCCGCACGGCCATTCCCACACCACGGGACTTAGCTTCGATAACTTCCGGCCGGTCCAGGTGGTTTTCCATGTCCCGGGCATCCCTTTCCGAGTCCCCCAGCACCGTCCCGCCGCGGTCAATAATGGTGACGCGGGCCTTTATGTCGGCGCTTATTTTATCCGCCAGCTCTTCCATGTTTTCGCGGTTCCAGTCGAACCCGGCGTTGACCAAGCGGCAGGCCAGCTTGGCCTGGGTTTCCAGCCGCGTTTGCAAGTTGCTGTAAAAATAATCCTCCAGCGAGTTCAACAGGCAAAAACCCAGTACCAGCATGGAAAATATGACCAGCACAATATATGTTGTCATTAACCGCCAGCGAAAGCGCTTGAACATACTCGACCTCTCACCTAAACATCCGGACCTTTCAATTTATAGCCCACTCCCCTGATGGTTTTGATATATACCGGGTTTTTAGGATTGGGCTCAATTTTTTCCCGCAGGTGGCTTAAGTGCACATCCACTATTCTGGTATCGCCGTCGTAGGTATAGCCCCAAATGTGATTGAGCAGGGCGTCCCTGGTCATTACCCGGCCGGCGTTGCGGGCCAGAAAATGCAGCAGCTCGAATTCCTTGGGGGTAAGTTCCACCTGCTGCCCGTTGACGTACACCTCGTGCCTGGCGGTGTCGATCACCAAGCTGCCGACGGTGATTTGTTCGCCGCCGGTTTGCTTTTCCCCTGCCGAAGTACGCCTGAGCACGGCTTTGACGCGTGCCACCAGTTCACGGGGGCTGAAGGGCTTGGTAACATAATCGTCCGCCCCCAGTTCCAACCCCAGCACCGTGTCTATTTCCTCGTCCCGGGCGGTAAGCATGATTACCGCCACCGGCCATTCTTCGCGGCGGATGCGCCGGCAGACTTCAAAACCGTCCAGCCCCGGCAGCATAATGTCCAGCACCACCAGGTCCGGTTTCTCCGCGCTGATGATTTCCAGCGCCTCTTCCCCGTTGTAGGCCTTTAGCGTTTGGAACCCCTCTTTTTCCAGGTTGAAGGTAACCAGCCTGACGATGGACTCCTCGTCGTCGACAACCAGCACCTTGTATGCCATCGTTTCACTCCTTGTTGGTGGGGCGTCACCCGTGTTCGCCAATCAACCTACCGACCCCTAACCCGCGGCTGACCCGGCAGAGCAGCCCTCGCTAGTTCTCCTATTCAAATTCTCTTATTCAAATTCAAATACGGGCGTGCTGAGATAGCGCTCCCCGGTATCGGGCAGCAAGGTGAGCACGGTCTTGCCCGCGCCCAGTTCCCTGCCCACCGACACGGCGGCGTGCACGGCAGCGCCGGAGGAGATCCCCACCAGCAGGCCTTCCTCCCGGGCCAGCCGCCTGGTCATGTGAAAAGCTTCCTCATCATCTACGGCAAAGGGCGCATCCACCAGGGAAAGGTCCAGGTTGCCGGGCACAAAACCGTCCCCAATACCTTGGATGCCGTGTGGGCCCGGTTTACCCCCGGACAGGACCGCCGACCTCTTGGGCTCCACAGCGTACACTTTTATTCCCGGATATCTTTTCTTCAGCACCCTGGCCACGCCGGTCAGCGTACCCCCGGTGCCGACGCCGGCCACAAGGGCATGGATTTCGCCGTCCACCTGTGCCAGTATTTCTCTGGCCGTCGTTTGCTCGTGAAATGCCGGGTTGTCGGGATTAGAAAACTGGTCCGGCATCCACGCGCCTGGAATTTGCGCCACCAGCTCCCGCGCCTTGTTCATTGCCCCGGTGATATCTTCCGCAGCGGGAGTGAGCACCACTTCGGCCCCGTAGGCCCTGGCCAGCTGCTGCCGCTCCCTGCTCATGGAATCCGGCATAACCACGATAACGCGGTACCCCTTAACAGCCCCCACCATGGCCAGCGCAATGCCCTGGTTGCCGCTGGTCGGTTCGACGATAACACTCCCCGGATTGATTTTTCCCGCTTTTTCGGCAGCTGTAATCATGCCCAGCGCCGCCCTGGCTTTGGCGCTGCCGCTGGGATTGACCATTTCCAGCTTGGCCAGTATTTCCGCCGGGCATCCGTCCTTCACCTTGTGCAACCTGACTACCGGCGTTCGGCCCACCAGTTCTAAAATGTTGTTGTTTACGCCGCTCATAACCTGTTTACCTTCCCTACCTTCCCTCCAGTTTATTGACAGCGCTGAATATTGTCTATAAAATTCTACATGTGGGGGAAATACAGTTGACTGAGGAAAATGATGCCTATTGGGCCATAAGAACCATAATCGAACTTACCAAAACATACGACCTGCTGGAAGACGTCCTGAGCAGGCATTTTGCCCGTTTCGGCCTGTCGCAGCCCAAATTCAATGCTCTTATGCAGCTGCGTCAGGCGGGCGACCGGGGTCTGTCTCTTTCGGAGCTTGGCGAGCGCATGCTGGTGAGTAAGGCTAACATTACTGGTTTGATAGACCGGCTGGAAAGAGACAACCTGGTGGTCAGAGAAACCGACCCTGTGGACCGTCGTGTTTGCCGGGCTAGACTCACCGCCAAGGCCCTGCTCCTCATGGAAAATATACTGCCCATTCACACGGTTTTTACCCGGGAAGCCATGTCCGGCCTGAGTACCGAGGAAAAAACCAGGCTCGTAGAATTACTGCAAAAGTTGCAGGCCGGCCTCAACAAAAAATAAAGCTATTTGGTTAATATATTTACATTTAATATGTTGAATAGTACAATAGTAGCAAGGAGGTGCGGCAGCGTGACTTGCGACAGGTGTCATAGCCAAATAAGCAAAGATCAAAGCTACGAGTGGTACGGCAAGCGGCTCTGCGAGGACTGTTATATTGACGTCCTGCAACCGCCGAAGCCCTGCGATCCCGCCGCAGTAGCCAGCGCCAAAGCTACGCGTGCCCAGCTTGGCCTGCGGGGAGCGGAGGGGCTGACGCCACTGCAGAAGCAAATATACGAGTTAATCAAAGAAAAAGGGAAAATTACCCGCGATGAACTGGCCCGTCATTTCGACCTGCCCCAGTGGGAGCTGGAAAAGCAATTTGCCGTGCTGCGCCACTGCGAACTGGTCAGGGGGTTCAAGGAAGGCCAAACCACTTACCTCACCCTTATGACCAACCAAGATGCAAAGTGTTGACAAAGGGCGCTTCCGTTAGCTAACTCCAAACTCCGCGCCGGAAGCGCCTGCCAAGGTATCTCAACAGCCTTAAGCAGCAGATTAACCTGCTGCCTCTTGCTTTTGCGCCCGCAGCTTGACAACCTCATCCCAGATGCGGTGGCTGAGCTCCAACTTATCCATCAAAGGGAGGGATTCCACGCGCCCGTCCGGGAACAACAGCTTGGCCAAATTGGTATCGGCACCGAACCCGGCCCCCGGCTGGGTCACATCATTAGCCACAAGCAAGTCCAGTTTCTTATCGTGTAATTTTTGCCGCGCGTTGTCAATCAGGTCCTCCGTTTCCGCCGCAAAACCCACCAGCAGCTGTTGTTCCTTCTTCCTGCCCAGTTCCCGCAAAATATCCGGGTTTTTTTCCAGTTCGATAACCAGGCTGTCCCGGTCTTTTTTTATTTTCTGCGGCGACGCCGTGCGCGGGCGGTAGTCCGCCACGGCCGCAGCCTTTACCACTACATCCACATCCGGGTACAGACCCATCACCGCCCGGTACATCTCTTCGGCAGTCTCCACGCTGGTCAGCTTGACGCCGGCGGGAGGTTCCAACCCGGTAGGACCGGAAACCAGGTAAACCTGTGCGCCCCTGTCCACCGCGGCCTCGGCCAAGGCATAGCCCATTTTGCCCGAACTGCGGTTGCCGATAAAACGCACCGGGTCGATGGGTTCCCGGGGACCGC